>JAIRTZ010000051.1 GCA_031254685.1 Methanomassiliicoccaceae archaeon | reverse complement strand
CTCGTATATCAACGTACAAAAAGGATATCGTGCCGTCAGGATATGTTCGCCGAAGGAGGTCGTGGAATATGGGAAGGAAGATTGATTCGATAGAACGGGAGATCGATAGGATCCGACTTGAGATATATGAGGAAACGAAGCACATGACTCGTGAAGAACAGAGAGAATATTACAGAAAAAGCAGTGAGGCGACGGCGAAAAAATACGGTATCAAAATATATTCCAACATAGAAGAATATGAGATGAGCGTCCATCCGACCGCCCGTGACGCGGAAAAGTGAGGGCGAGATGAACCTTGGAATATCGTAAAGTGCAGAACAAGAAAACTATAACTCATATCGATACTCCGTCCGTCCTGCGTTTTTGCCAACGGCCTCTCCGTTTATTTTCTTTGGCTCATGCGACACGGCAAGTCGTGACGTGATACCGTCTCGACACGTGACGGGACCCCGAGTCGCACACGGGACGGGAGTGTGTCCCGTACCGTCCCGTGTTCCGTACCGTGTCCCCGTCCCGTGTCCCGTCACAGTACGGTAACATCGGCTACGTAATGTGAAACGGACGGAGCGAACGACTTCACTTCCCTGACGCCCGCGATATGAAATCCGTTGGTGCCGAAGACGTTCGAGAATATGCTGTCCAACCGTTCTCTGTACTCGGAGACGTAGAACGTATCGTGATAATGTATCGTTCCGCCGGGCTTGATCATCTCTTTCGCTTTGGCGAGGAACTCGGACGTCCTCTGAACGTATCCCATGATTATCCGATCGGCGCCTCTGTGCGTGAGGCCCCTGTTGTCACCCAATACCGGGGTTACGTTGGTCACGCCGTTGATGCGGATGTTCTCCTCAAGATATCGGAACGAGTCGGGATTCTTCTCACACGCGATGATCTCCTTCGCACCGGTGAACTTCGCTATCGGCAGCGTAAAATAACCGATGCCGGCGAACATGTCTATCACCGTCTCGCCTTTGCAGTCTAGTTTGCACATGCGGTTCCGTTCGTCGGTGTTCCCGGACGCGAACATGATCTTCGTTACATCGAATTTGTATCTGATACCGTTCTCCAGTCTTATCGACTCGGCGTTATCGCCGTATAGGATCTCCGTCGCCGGTTTACGAAGTTCGCCGGACACGCCGCCGGTGTCGGCGCATACGGTCCGTACGCCGAGCTCCTCCGCGTATGCGGCGCCTATCTCCGCCTTGTGCGGTCCGGCGCTTCCCTTCAATCTTATGATGACGATGTCGCCTACGAACTCCCATCTCATCGGCAGTCCGTTGAGAACATCGGCGGGAAGGTGCGACAAACGTTCCGTGATCCTTCTCTGCGGCGTCCTCGCCGATCTTTTGAACGCGTCGCCGTCGGCGACGCCCAATCCCATCTCCGCCGCGTCCTGTTCGCGCCCTTCGCGCAGCGGCACGTATCTCACACCGGCGCCCTTCGATATCTTGGCGCCGGGATCTGCGATGCCTGCGGATATGAGGGTCGGTATCATCTGCGATGCGGCGCCGACCGGGACGACGGCGAGTTTCATAACATACCTCGCACACCCGCTCTCAGCATCAGCGGCGCGAGGCGCATCATTATGATCGGATGCCTTAACATTCGTAACATCAGATCGCTCGGATGGTCTATGTCGCCGCCGTTGAGCATCTCCCTTATGCTCTCCTTGTCTATGGTCTTCGCTGCCTTGTTCAATTCGGCGTCGCTCATCGACACGAACATCTTCCTCAGACGGTATCCGCGCTTCAGTTCCCTGCCGACGTCGCGTTTCCATCTCTTCTCGTAGACGGAGAGGAACTTTTCCGACCGGTTGTTCTCGTCGAACGCCTCGGTCACCGTCTCCGCTAAAGCGTAAGCGGACCTGAACGCCGGCTGCAGCCCCCCGCCGGATATCGGTTTCACGTGGCACGCCGCGTCCCCCGCCAATAACATGTGGTCGCCGTACGTTCTCCTCCGGCCTCCCAACGGGATCCTTCCGCAGCTTTTGCTTACTATCTCCTCATCCTTGACGCCGGTCCTTTTCAGGAGCGCGTTCAGATATGCGGACGGGGGGCCGGCGGCCCATGACGTGCATAACCCGATGCGCGTCATATCCCCGAACGGTATCTCCCATGCGAAGAAGCCGGGCGCCGTCTCCGAGCCGACGTGTATGTTTATCATCCCGTCATCGTCCGCCCTGCGCCTCACGTCCGCCTGTATCCCTCTCACGTACTCGGCCGGCGCGTTATCGGGCATCGTTGCCGCGACCTTCGAGTTATGACCGTCGGCGCCGACGAGCATCGATGACGATACGTTGCCGGCGTCCGTCGTTATATGTACGGTATCGCCGTGCACGGCATGCGATACGTAACGCGTCGAGTACAAATGTTTCGCACCGTCGTCGGCCGCCTTCTGTGCCATCATCCCATCGAGCTCGGCGCGGTCTATCAGCACCGCCTTGTGCTCCCTCGACCTTACGGATATGGTCCTGCCGTCGGGGAATGTTATGTTCGCTCCGTATAATCTGTTCAATACCGTCGGCCTTACCCCGGACAATCTGACGGCTTCCTCGGATATCAGGCCGGCGCATTGGACCGGCCTTCCCGGCACCGGGTGCTCCTCTATCACAAGTACATCGTGGTCGGCTGCGAGCAGCGAGGCGACCTTGCTGCCGACGGGCCCGCCGCCTATGACGACCGCATCGTGCATCATTTCTTCGACTTCTCGTGGTCCGCAAGGAATAATTTGATCCCTTCGTCGGTCTTCGGGTGCGCGACCATCTTCTTCAATACGTCGTACGGTATCGTCGCGATGTCGCATCCCAATGCCGCCGCCTCGAACGCGTGCACCGGATGTCTGATGCTCGCCGCGATTATCTCGGTATCGAAATCATAATTCCTGAACACGGCCACGATCTGGGCGAGCATCTCGCTTCCGACCTGGCCTATGTCATCGAGCCTTCCCACGAACGGCGACACGTACCGCGCGCCGGCCTTCGCCGCGAGCAGCGCCTGCTGCGGTGAGAATATCAATGTCATGTTCACCGCGATGCCTTCCGACGCGAGCACGTTCGTCGCTTTCATGGCTTCGATGCACATCGGCAGCTTCACGTTGATGTTCGGATGTATCTTTGACAGGCTGCGGCCTTCCTTCACCATCGCTTCCGCGTCCATTGAGATCGCCTCTGCGGATATGGGGCCGTCGACTATCTCCGAGATCTTTTTGACGCATGTCCTCAGGTCGGTCTTTTCCTTCGCAATGAGGCTCGGGTTCGTTGTGACGCCGTCAAGTATCCCCCAGCTGTTGACCTCTTTGATCATGTCTATGTTCGCCGTGTCTATGAATATCTTCATTTCTTTCCCTTCTTTCTTTTTATGGCGTTCTCCGCCGCTTCGATTATGTTATCCGCTGTGAGGCCGTATTTCCTCATCAGGTCGTTCGGGTCCCCCGATTCGCCGAACGTGTCCTTCACGCCCACGCGCTCCAGCGGCGCCGGGAGATTCGCCGCGAGGCACTCGGCCACCGCTGACCCGAGCCCTCCGATCACCGAGTGCTCCTCGGCGGTGACGGCGCATTTTGTCTTTGAGACCGATCCGATGATCGATGCGTCGTCAAGAGGCTTTATCGTTGACATGTTGATGACCTCAGCGGATATGCCTTTCTTCTCAAGGGCGTCCGCCGCCTCCATGCACGCTATCACCATCTGTCCCGTTCCTATCAATGTGACGTCCTTCCCTTCCCTTAGCACTGCGGCCTTCCCGATGACGAACTCCGCCCCCTCGGGGGTGATCAGCGGGAAGTCGGCGCGGCCCATCCTCATGTAGCACGGGCCTTTGTGTTCCGCGATCGCGATCGTCGCCGCGTACGCCTCGTTGGCGTCCGCAGGGGAGATCACGGTCATATTGGGAAGCGCCCTCATTATGGCGATGTCCTCGAGCGCCTGATGCGACGCGCCGTCCGCGCCGACGCTTATGCCGCAGTGCGTCGCGACGATCTTCACATTGAGCTTCGGGTAAGCGACCGCCTGGCGTATCTGCTCCCAGCAGCGTCCCGTCGCGAACACCGCGAACGTTGACGCGAACACTGTTTTACCGGCGGCCGCAAGTCCCGCGGCGACGCCTATCATGTTCTGCTCCGCGATGCCTATCTGAACGAACCTTTCCTTTGCGACCTTTGCGAAATCGGATGTTCTCGTGGAGCCCGCGAGGTCCGCGTCCAATACCACGATGTCCTTCCTCGCGGCCAGCGCTGCGAGTGCCTTGCCGTAGTACATACGCTGGGCCGCCTTCATTTCAGCGCCTCCTGAATTTCCATGACCGCTTTTTCCTTCTCGTCCGGCTTGCACGCGCGGCCGTGGAAGTCGGCGTTGTTCTCCATGAACGATACGCCTTTTCCTTTTATCGTATTCAGCACGATCGCCGCGGGGGATGCCGACGTGCCGGCCTTTTTGCACGCCTTGATTATCTTCTTCACATTGTGGCCGTCTATTGACATCACGTTCAGACCGAACGCCTTCAGCTTCGCCTGCAGCGGGTCTATCGATAACGTTTCCTCGGTCTTCCCCATTATCTGCAGGCGGTTCCTGTCCACGAGCACCGTCAGGTTATTCAATTTGTAATGCGCGGCGAGCATCAGCGCCTCCCAGTTCTGGCCGCTCTGCAATTCGCCGTCGCCCACCAGACAGTATATTCTCGTGTCCTTGCCGTCCATCTTCGCCGCGAGCGCAAGGCCGCAGGCCATGCTCAATCCCTGGCCCAGCGAACCGGTGGACATCTCTATCCCCGGAAGTTTGCCCCTCACGGGGTGCCCCTGCAGTCTTGATCCCAATTTCCTGAGCGTCAGCAATTCTTCCGTCGGAAAATATCCGGATTCCGCCAGCGCGGCGTAGAGTCCCGGGGCGACGTGCCCTTTGGACAATACGAATTTGTCCCTGCCTTCCCATTCCGGATCTTTGGGGTTGTGTCTCAGAATATTGAAATACAGCGCGGCGAACAGTTCCGCGGACGAGAGCGAACCTCCGGGATGCCCGGACCCGGCCGCGGACGTCATCTCGATGACGTGCATCCGGATCTTGTTGGCCATCCTTTCCAGTTCCTTCGCGTCCAATCTGTTCGCCGCCTCCATAAGATCACTCAATCGTTCTCTATCCTCGGCGCCAGAAGGTATCCGACGGTCGCGTTGCCGTCGGCAAAACTGAACCCGATCTTCACGGGATAGTCATTCCCCAGCGCGATCCTGACGACCGTGTCGGACGGTATCGCTTTGACGAGGTTCGCGAAGTAGTCCAGCGGGAACAGGCTGCGGACCTTCGAGGATGCGGTTATCCCGGACAGCTTCGTCCGGTCCAATCTGAGGATCACCGAATCTGTATCGCCTTCGCAGAACAGCTCGAACGATTCCGCGTCCGCGGACAGCGCGATGTGGTCCGATACGGACTCTGCCGCCTTCATGCCCCTCTGCAGTTCGGACACCGGAACGTCCGCGCTCGCCGGGAGCGACAGCTGCGGTACTTTCGGATCGTTCATACCGGCCGTATCGACGAGGTTCATGCGTCTCGTTATGTTGCCCACTTTCATTACAAGCCGTCCCTGTGATTCGTCCAGTTCCATCGCTATCACGTCGCCGGCACCCGCCAGCTTGAGCATGTCCTTCATCTTGTCGAGATCAACGCCTATCTCCGTACCGTTGTCCGCCGAGAATGATTCGAACGCTCCTTTGCTCACCGTGAGGTCTACCATGGCCACGTGCGCCGGGTCCACCGCCTTCAGGTTGATCCCGTTATCGCTTATGCTGAACTTGGCCTCGTCGACCAATGTGGATATCACATTGACCATCCCTTTCAGGGTGTCAGTTTTTATCTCCGCTTTGAACATGTTCTCTCCTCCTGCTGAATTGTTATGGAGAGTATATCAATACTCTCTCCAGGAATGTCCGCATTTGCAGCAGCGGTATATCCTGGTCTCCGGTTCGTCCGCGGAACGCGTCTGCCTAAGAACGAAGTATGCCTCCTTGTTGCCGCATTCGGTGCACAGGATGCGCGTCCTCGGTAGCGTCGCGGATGATTCCGCTATGATCGTTGTCTCTTTCTCCTTGGAGTCGGTCGTGAAATGCTGCGTCTTCACGACCTCACTGACGGCACCGCATGTGTTGCACACATACTTCCCGTCCTTAGGGAACATCATCGATCCGCACGAACAGAACAATTGATCAGCCTCTGTTACCCTGCACTCTGTTTTAGGTATAAAAGTATGACAGGTCATGTGCGCCGGCGCCCGCGCCCGCATGTGTACCGTTCTTTGGGCCAGATGCCTTTCGGATCAGACGTATTCCATGTCGTCCGCCGGGTCGTGATGCCTTATCCTTTCCTTCTCGGGGTCGTTCTTCTCGGCGCGGTGGATCAGTCCCGCGAACGGGCTCTCGCGCCCCTCCGCCTCCTGGACCGCCGCAGGAACGTCCGCACCGGCGGCGATCGCTTTCGGCTCCTCCCTCGCGGTGACGCCCCTTACCAGGGACGATCTGTGGACCGTCACGATCTTCTGCTGTTCCGGGACCTTGCTCTGCTGTATCGACAGCCTGTCGTCAAAGTTCTCGAACCCCAGTTTCTTGCCTTTCACGTACGCCGCCAGCGACCTGGGTATGAATATCCGCCCGCCTTCGGTCGGGGCCGCCTTCTTGGCCTCCCTGGTGTGCAGGTCCGCGAGCGTCCCTCCGGCGAAGCCGAAGACCACCGTTATTATGTAAATGTTGAGCTTCATCGACGTTGTCCCGGTGACTATCCCGAGCGCGTTCTGGAGGAACAGCAGCATCCATGAGAACAAAGTACCCAGCAGCGGGAAATCCATCCCGATCGCAGCCACAAGCTCATGCGGTTCCATGTTCAGGAAATCGAACCCGCCTATCAGTCCTGAACTTATTACCGTCGCGACGCCCATGAGGAGCATCACCGAAAATAACGTCACCACCATGCCTCTCGCCGGCGTTCCGGCCCTGCGTCCGCCCACGTATCCGGCAAGCGCCTGTCCGATCAGGGGGATCCACCAGAGAAGCATCGACAGAAGGATCGTGATACGAAGCGCTGAACCTAAGTTGGCGAATAGGCTCTCCTTCTTCTCCTCGGCACCCGTGCTTACCTTCCTGTTCCCGCCCAGGAAAGATAGAATGCCTGCGCTGTCCCCGGCTTTGTTTCCCAAGTCCATCCCTTCGTCAGACAAATGACTGACACGCATAATTACAGTTATGAGTATATAAAAATTTCTTATGAACACAGCCTCCCGCATCCTTTATTAATATGGATTTGATACGGATACAGCGATAGAAACGGCAAGATGCACGGCGCGCCGGGCGCGCGCATATAAATAATCACTGTACAAGGGGCCGATCGGCCTCTTTTCACAAAGTCCTTCACGGAAGGCACAAAAACAAACAAACAAGGAGAGATGTTCAAATGGATATGAGATTCAGATTCCTGGGAGGAGCGGATGCCATAGGCCGCATGGGAATGACCATGAGCAACAGCAAAGGAAAGAACACGCTGTTCGAATACGGCATGAGCCCCACGAAACCGCCGGAGTACCCGCTGGAGGCCCCGCGCATTGACAATATATTTCTGACGCACTGCCACCTCGACCACTGCGGGATGATACCGAAGGTGTGCGGGCGCGACAACTGCGAGCTGTTCGCCACGCCGCTCACCGCCGAGGTGAGCGAGATAATGATGACCGACAGTCTTAAATTTGCGAAATCGGAGAATAACCCGCTG
>JAIRTZ010000045.1 GCA_031254685.1 Methanomassiliicoccaceae archaeon | reverse complement strand
TTCTTCTCCGGGAACGAGATGATGTTCGGGAACGAACCCGCGCCCCTCGTCAGAAGTATGTTCGCCTCCGGCAGCCCCTCTTTCCTTCTCCTGACATTCACCGGATGATCCTTCATCCTTTCGTACGACATTTTGACGAACTTGTTCAGGACGGACGCGGTAAGCTCCGCCTTCTTTGTCCTTCCCTTCGACAATGCCACCGGCCCGAGGTCGTGAGGATCTGTGTCCGTGACGTCGGGATCGAGGCCGGGGCCCCTCAGGAGCAGCGCGGCCCTGTGCTCGGTGCCCTCCTTCACAAGTATCTCAATGCCGTCGATGACGGTCCCGTTGAGCGATCTGATCAGCTCCGTTGTGTCCGGGGCCTTCACGCGGCCGGCGCGCCTGTCCGTTATCTCATATTTTTCGTTCACGGTCGAGAAATTGCAGCGGAACGCGACGTCGCCTTTTTTTCCGATCAGGCCTATGCCCGCCGCTTCGAAAGGACCGCGGCCGGTGTACACCTCATACGGATCGTAACCCAGTAACGACAGATGCGCCGTATCGCTCCCGGGACCGACGCCCGGTGCGACGATGTCCATTATCCCGGATATGCCGTTGGAGGCGAACCAATCCAGATTCGGGGTCGCTGTGGCCTGCAGCGGCGTCATTCCGCCGAGAGCCTTGCAGCCCCTGTCGCCGAGGCCGTCCATCACCACGAACAATATCTTCTTTTTCGGTACCGCCATCGTGATCACTTCAATTTTTTCAATACCCACGCGAAATTCTCGGCAAGAGTGTGCATCGTCCCGTTCGCTTCCGCGTCCTTCTCGAAATCGCCCGGCATCAGCGAAAGGCTGAGGTTCCAGTACGACGAGCCCGGTACGATCATCTCCGCGATCGTAAAGAAATGGTTTATGCTGTCGAACACGCACACCGCGCCGGCGCGTCTCGCGACGGCGACGGCCGCTCCGACCTTCCGCTTAAGGAATCCGCCGTTCGATCTGCTTACGTAACCGCAGCGATCGATCAGCGCTTTCGTTTCCGGCGTAAGGCCGGCCATGTATGTCGGGGAACCGATCAGAATGCCGTCCGCCTCATTCATCTTTTTGATCCATTCGTTCATCTTGTCGGACGTGACGACGCATCTCATATCCTTGTTCTGCCTGCACGCGCCGCACGCTCTGCATCCCGAGATCAATTCGCCGCCAACCTGTACGAACTCCGTTTCGATGCCTTCCTTCTCCAGGTCGGAAAGGACCAGTTTCAGCATGCTTGCGGTATTGCCGTTCTTCCTCGGGCTTCCGTTGAACGCCACAACCTTCACTTTATCACCGTCACGCGTCGGGCCACATCTGTCCCGCTTTCTCCCTGAGCTTCATCTTCATGATCTTGCCGCTTGCGGTCATAGGGTAGTTCTCAACGAAGGAAACGTACTTCGGGATCTTGTACCACGCGATCTTCCCTCTGCAGAACTCCTGAACGTCCTCGGGTATCATCGACGCGCCTTCCTTGAGTATTATGAACGCCCCCGGCTGTTCGCCGTATTTCTTGCTGGGAACGCCGACCACTTGGACGTCGCGTATACCGGGCATATTGTAAAGGAAATCTTCGACCTCCTTCGGATATATGTTCTCCCCGCCGCGTATGATCATGTCCTTGATCCTTCCGGTGACCGAGAAGTATCCCTGCGCATCCTTTATCCCGATATCCCCGGAATGCAGCCAGCCGTCCTTGTCGATGGCCTTCTTCGTCTCCTCGGGCATATTGTAGTAACCTTTCATGACGTTGTACCCGCGGCAGCAGAACTCTCCCGGCGTGCCGGGAGGACAGATCTTGTGCGTTTCCGGATCTATTATCTCAACCTCGACGCCGGGCATCGCAGGACCGACGGTGGAGCACTTGCGCTCAAGGCTCGGTTCGTCGAATCTCGTTTGTGTCATTCCGGGCGATGATTCCGTAAGACCGAAGACTATCGTCAGTTCCGAAGCGTTCATCTTCTCCACGACGTCGTTCATTGTCTTGATCGGACACGGAGAACCGGCCATGATGCCCGTTCTCATCGAACTGAAATCGAATTTGCTGAATAACTTGTGTTCAAGCACAGCGATGAACATCGTCGGGACACCGTACGCCGCGGTGCACCGTTCCTGCTCGATCGCCGTCATCATCACAACGGGATCGTATTGTTCAAGCAATACCATCGCAGACCCGTGATTAAGCGATGACATCACGCCCAGCACACAGCCGAAGCAGTGGAACAGCGGAACGGGAAGGCAAATGCGGTCCTTCTCGGAATAGTTCATCGCCTCGCCTATCCAGAACCCGTTGTTCGCTATGTTGTAATGCGTTAACATCACGCCCTTCGGGAATCCGGTCGTTCCGGAGGTGTACTGCATGTTCACCACGTCGTCGGATCTGTTCAATTTCTTTCTTTCATTGAATTCCTCGTCGGTGACCTGGCACGCGAGCGACATTATCTCGGTCATCGAGTACATGCCGCGGTGCTTCTCGGGACCGAGGAACATCACGTCCTTCAGATGCGGATATTTCTCGCAGTGGAACTTGTCCCTCGGCATTGTCTTCAGTTCCGGAATAAGATCGTATATCGTTCCGACGTAGCTCGTGTCACGATAGCCGTTGATCATCATCAGGTGCTCCGTCTCCGACTGACGTAAGATATAATCGATCTCCGCGGAACGGTAGTTCGTGTTTATCGTCAGCAGAATGGCACCGATCTTCGCCGTCGCGAACATCACGGGCACCCAATGAGGGACGTTAGTCGCCCATAACGCAAGTTTATCGCCCTTCTTCACGCCCATCGCCATCATGCCCTTCGCGATGACGTCGACAGTTTCGTTAAGCTCCTTCCACGTCATCCTGAAGTCGCGGTCCACGTAAACGATCGCGTCATGGTCCGGGAACTCCGCGGCGCGCTTCTCCAGCAGTTCGCCTAACGTTTCGTTCGTTGTGATCTCTTTTCGCTTCATCTTTCTCACACCGGAGTATAAATGACGGCGAATATCTCAGCAGTCCCTTTCGCGGAACCCAGGTGGTGCGGCACCAGGGAATTGTAGTATACGGTGTCGCCCGCCTTGAGGTTGTGTATCTCCTTGCCGTAGATCAGTTTGATATCCCCGGAAATGACGATTATGAACTCCTCGCCTTCGTGCGACGACAGTTCTTCCTTGTTGTCCGCCTCTATCTTGATGTACAGCGGCTCCATGTGACGGTCCGTCTTCCCCTTGCCCAACGGATAGTAATGATAATGGCCGCCCGCGCCCCTGTGCGACGACGTCTCCTCATCCCTGGCGTCCGCCCTGACTATCAGCGGGTCTTTAATGAACTGATCGTCCATGAACGTACCGACGCGCTGCCCCAATGCTCTCGACAGTTTAATGATCGAACCGATCGGCGGATACGTCTTTCCGCTTTCGATATCGTTGATCAGATTCAGGCTCAGCCCCGCATTTATCGCAAGCTGCTCCGTCGTCAGGCCTAATTTCTCTCTGTATGTGCGCACTCTCTTACCCAATTTGTCTGCATTGGACATATTCTCTCTCCTGCTGACGTGATGTCATAATCTGTATATAGATAATTCTTGGAAAATATGGCGTGCGGGACACATCCGTGCATTTCCGCACTAACTTTTTCAATACCCTCGCCCATTGCCCCTACGGTGCAGCGATGTCAAGAGCGGCGACGAAGACGGAACTTATCGATGCGGCCGAAGCGCAATTCGATAAATTATTGAGGATGATCGGCTCCATGTCCGCGGACGAACGCGACATGGGCTTCTGTTTCGGTGAGGACGCGAAGAGGAAGGAGGCGCATTGGGCCCGCGACAGGAATCTGAGGGACGTGCTCGTGCATCTTCACGAATGGCACCTGATGGTCGGCAGATGGCATCACGAAGGAACGGTGAAAGGCGGCATGCCGGCGGTGCCCGGCGAAGGGTACACGTGGAGGACGCTGCCGGACCTGAACCGAAAGATATGGGAAAAGTATCAGGACGTACCGCTGAACGATTCCGAAACGATGCTTCGGGAAAGCCACGCCATGATCATGAAGATCGTCGCAGCGCACACCGACGCCGAACTGTTCTCACGCGGCCTTTACAAATGGACGGGGAACAATGCGCTCGGAGCGTATTTCGTAAGCTGCACCGCGAGCCACTACGAATGGGCGATGACGAAGATCAAGCTGCACATAAAAACGTGCAAAAAGTGACGGCTGTGCTAAATTGTGCCACGGCGGTGCGTTCCGGGGACGAAAATATTGCATTAACTTTTTCTACATGCTTTATCATCAAGCCGAATAATGCCTACGGCCGACGTCAACGGACAGAAGATAAATTACGAGGTGAAAGGCGAGGGAATACCTGTGGTGCTCGTCCCGGGAATGGGTACGGACACAACATTCTGGGACGTTCTGATACCTCTGCTCCCGGGTTACAAGACGGTCACGATAGACAACAGGGGCGCCGGTAAGACGAAGCACAACGGAAAGATCACGATGACCGGCATGGCCGACGATGTGGCGGCGCTGCTCGATCACCTTTCGATATTCAGGGCGCACATGGTCGGATGGTCGATGGGCGGCTGTATCGTAACCGAATTCTCGATCAAACATCCGGAGCGTGTGCTCTCGCTGACATTGATATCGCCGTACATGAGGCGTCCGTCGCGCTCAAGCTTCGCGATGGCGGCCGCCATGCGCGCCGTGAAGGAAGGCGCTGACATTGAGGTACTGTCGATGATCGTGCAGGTCATGTGCTTCCCCGAGTCCGTCTTCCTGAAGAGGGAGGAAAAAGGGATCAAAGGCAGCAAGACGCCGTTCGGATCGACGATAGACGGAATAGTCGATCAAATGGAGGCGGTGGACGCGTACGACGGCAGGAGCCGCCCGTCATGTGTTTCAGTACCGTCACTGTGCATACACGGCCTGAGCGACATCATGGTCCCTCCGGAAGTCGGCGACTGGATAACGTCGCAGATCAAGGGGTGCA
Source organism: Methanomassiliicoccaceae archaeon (assembly GCA_031254685.1). GTDB lineage: Archaea > Thermoplasmatota > Thermoplasmata > Methanomassiliicoccales > Methanomethylophilaceae > Methanomicula. The sequence goes on along the minus strand of JAIRTZ010000045.1, from coordinate 300 downwards.
AAGCGTACCGCGTGCCGGGTGCCGGGCACATAATCAATCCGTCCACATACCACAAGGTTATGCTCGAACACTTCAAACAGAACGAGTGATCTCCTACGGCCGCATAATAAAATTTTTCAGTCGCATTTTGGATGTGTCCGCATCATTACGTTTTTAAGTATTTCGTTTCATACATATATCATGGTACGACCTCGGGAGAGTCGTTCCTATTTCCCCCGACAAGGAATGATCAACATGAAAAAGACAATCGACAGAAAGGGGGGGGGGCGTTTTGTCCTCCTTGTGGCGATCGCGGCGTTG
>JAIRTZ010000013.1 GCA_031254685.1 Methanomassiliicoccaceae archaeon | reverse complement strand
GTAGTGAGGCCGTGCTCCTCGAGTATGCGCTTCTGCATCTTCGCCAGGCGTATCATCCTGTCCTCGTCCACGTCGCACACGATCCCCACGGAATCCAGATTGCTTCGGTTGATGTCGTTGATCCTCACGGCCCGCAGGCCGGGGACGCAGCCGAATGACGCCATCGTTATCATGCAGTCCGTCAGTTCATCATCGGTCTCGCCCATCCCGAAGATGAGGTTCGTCGTTACGTTCCCGCGGCCGAATATCTTTACGGCGGCCTTGATCATATCCACGATCGGCAGAAAGCTGAGCTCCGGGCATATCTTTTCAAAAATATCCTTCCTCGGAGTTTCCAGGTTGATCTTGATCTCATCGGCGCCGGCCTCCTTCAGCGCAATTATCTGCTCCTCCAATTCGACATACGGCTCAACGCCTATCGGCATATCGGGGAATTCCCTGCGTATCGCTTTCACGCACGACACCATCCTGTCCACCGTCTCGGAAACGCTTCCGACGACGCCCGACGTCAATGCCACGGAGACAACGCGCTGTTCCTTCATCGCGCCGCGTATCATCTCAACGATCTTCGCGTCGGTGAGATCTTTCGTCACATCCTCTTTCAGCAGGGGCGACGTGCAGAACTTGCAGTTGTACTTGCATTTCTGGTACAGGTTGAAGAATGCCTGTTCCGGCGAATGGAAGACAACGGGGCTTATCTCGACGGCGTCAATGAACGGAAGTTTGCGTCTCGTCAGCGAAAGCGAACCGTTGCTGTCGACCAATTCAAAATCGCCGGAATCATATGAGATCCCCTTTTTGACCCTCATCCCGCCGAACGAGAACACCGCGGAACGCTTCCCGGCGCCCGGGCCGGCGGTCGACCTGGATATGCGGTAAGGCATCTTGAACCCGCGCGGTAACAGGACGTCTCCGCCGAGTATCAGCTGCGCTTTCTTTCTTATCAGATCTTCTTCCATTTGGCGCCTTCCGTTGTATCCTCTATCTTTATCCCCGCTTCCGCGAGCTTGTTGCGTATCATGTCCGCGACGTCGAACATCTTGCGCTTCCTGAGTTCCGCGCGTATCTCGATCATTATATTCATCACGGCGTCCAGCGAATCGTCGGAGGCCGCGTCCTCGGGAAGTATCCCGAATATCGTATCGAACTCCTTCAGCAGCGATATCGCCGATTCCGCGCCCTTCCTGCTGAGCGTGCGTTCCGACATCGATTTGTTCGTATCGCGTACCATCTGGAATATCGCGCCCATCGCGCCGCGTGTGTTAAAGTCGTCGTTCATGTTCTCGATGAACTCCTTCTTCGTCACGGCGATCGTTTCGATAATATCGTCGCTGCCGTTCGCATTCCTGACGTACGACTGCAGCTCGCGGTAATTGTTCCAAAGTCTCGCGAGGCTCGCGGCCGCCTCCTCTATGACCTCTTCCCCGTATATCAGCGGGCCTCTGTAGTGCGTGTTCAGGAAATAATAACGGATCGTATATTTGTCGTATTTAGCGAGCACTTCCTTCACTCTGAAGAAGTTTCCCAACGATTTGGACATCTTCTCGCCCTTCACCTGCAGCATCCCGTTATGCATCCAGTAATTCGCAAGCGGTTTTCCCGTTACGGACTCGGTCTGCAGTATCTCGTTCTCGTGGTGCGGGAATATAAGGTCATTCCCGCCGCCGTGTATGTCGATCACGTCGCCCAGATGGCGTCTTATCATGGCAGAACATTCAATATGCCATCCCGGGCGTCCCTTGCCCCACGGCGAGTCCCAATAGACCTCGCCGGGCTTCGCCGCCTTCCATACCGCGAAATCCATGGGATTGCGTTTCTGGTCGTCCATCGCGATCCTTCCGGATGATTCCATATCCTCCAGCTTCCGTTTCGTCAGGCGGCCGTAATCCTTCACCTTATCGACGGAGAAATAAACGCTCCCGTCCTCGGTCGGGTATCCGAATCCCGCTTTGATAATGTCGCCGATCATCGATATGATGTCGTCCATGCTCTCGCTCGCCTTCGGATATACCGTTGCGCGGCCGACGCCGATCGCCGCGGCCTCCTCGAAATATCTGTCGATGTACCGCGCGGAAAGCTTCAGAGGGTCGATACCCTCCTCATTCGCCCTGTTTATGATCTTGTCGTCGACGTCAGTGAAGTTCGTGACGTGCCTGACGTCATATCCTATGTACCGTAGATATCTCGCCACCATATCGAAGACGATCATGCTTCGCGCGTGCCCCATGTGTATATCGTCGTACACGGTCACGCCGCACACGTACATGCTGACCTTGTTCTTCTCTATCGGCTTGAATGTCTCTTTTTTGTTGGTCAGTGTGTTGTGGATAACGACTGTCATGATGAACGCTCCGTGAAAGGAAATATGTTATAAATGGTTTTTTTCATCAATAAATAAAAATCATTGAGAAAGAGGTTTTTATTTACATCATAAGGCCGGCCGCCCTGAGCTCCGCGGCTATCTTGTCGACGGCGCGGACGACATCCCCGGGCACCTTCGCGCCGGTACATACCATCTTGCCCGATCCGAACAGAAGCACGACGACCTTGGGATCGTCCAACCTGTAGACAAGGCCGGGGAACTGTTCCGGTTCGTACTCCACTTTCTCGAGTCCGAGGGTGATGGCCACCGTGTTCAGATTTATCTCCTGCTCGAGATCGGACGAAGCGACAATGTTCTGCACTTCGATGTTCGGTTCAATGCTTATGTGTATGTTCGCCTTCTCAAGGTCCTTAGCGACCTTTCCGATAGCGATCTTAACGTCGTCGAGACTTTTCGCACCGGTGCAGACCACCTTCCCGCTCCTGAAAAGGAGGGTCGCGGTCTTCGGTTCCTTAAGCCTGTAAACAAGGCCGGGGAACTGCTGAGGGTTGTACTCAGCACCGTCCAATGCTAATTCTATGGCATTCAGATCAAGTTCGTGTCCAAGCGATGTGGACGCGACAACGTTCTCAATATTCATATTTGCCATCAATTCACCTTAGCGTCTGTATTTAAAGGTTATTTAAATAACTTTTGCCGTTAACACTGTTTTTTATATACTTAGGGCATTTTTTCAAATATTGCCGGAGTAAAATTTTGGGGTCGGGAGGGAGATTTGAACACCCGTATGCGGATCTGCAGTCCGCCGCAGAGCCTCTATGCTATCCCGACGCTGAATGCATCAATCCTTAGTATCATATTTCAACTTTCCGCATACACCTTCGCAGAGCGGGGGCAAGGATAATAACCGTGATGCCCATGAAGCAGGGGTATGCACTGCAAGGATGTTTCCGTACGGGACGTGAGTATTGAGCTGAACAGGCAGAACATCGCATCGCTGATGAGCGGCTGGACGGCGTACACGAGGGCGGAGCATCTGATATTACGGAACGGGAACGATCACGCTGTTATAAAGCTCATAAAAGAGAATAAACTGGAGCTTTTCAAAAAGGTCATAGATTTTAAGATAGTCTCGCTTCCCGCGGATACCGTATTCATTGACGCCCCCGACGCGGATGTCGTTAACATCCCCGCGCTGGCGTCCGTGCAGGATAAGTTCCCGAATAAGACGGTGATCGTCAGGGGGATGTTCTCGCATATCAGTTTCGTCAGCGGCATGGAAAGCATGCGCCTTAACGTCGTGGACAGCATACCGCCGTCGCCCTCGAAGCTCGGCGTGCTGGTGAGAGCGGCGTTATCGACCGGTTTCATAGAACATCCGATCGTTGCGGACGACGTGATCATCGATATGGCCGAAAGGGTAAAGGAAGTGAGAACGGAAGCGGTGATGTTCCCGTGCAGGGTGTCCGGGCTGACCGCCGATATTCCGGTATATTTCCTTGATGAGGCGCCCCGCATCGATCATAACGTGACGCTGATCGGATGCGACCTGTCGGAACGGATATTCAGGTCATTGTACAAACGCGACGTACCGTTCATAAACGTCTGCCCGATGGACCATATTCCCGGCGGCAATGTAAAGACGATCGTCAAATGCTGCAGGATCAAGGAAGGGCACAGGATCGACGGCAATACCGCAAAGGTACCGTGGGGCGCCACGGTCCCGGAAGTTGTGAACGCGATCAACGATCTGTTCTCAGAATAAGCGGCGGCCGTGGTTCATCATCCTGTAACCTTCCTCCGTCCTTCCCATTTTGCAAAGGATCTCGCCGAGCGCGTACCATGCGTCCGGATCGTCCGGAAAATCGATAAGATACGATTCAAGGTGGCGGACCGCTTCCATATCCTTCCCGTCGCCCGACAGCATCCGCGCCTTCCTCGGCCCGCGGAGACCTTCCTCGATCACCCGCTGCATCTCCTCCCGCGTCCTCCTCTTGAGG
>JAIRTZ010000110.1 GCA_031254685.1 Methanomassiliicoccaceae archaeon | reverse complement strand
GGCACCGTTACCGCAACGGGCGCAGGCAACGGCGCAGGCATCGGAGGCGGCGGAGGAGGCAGCGGGGTCGGTCTCGACGGCGCCGGCGGCGTGAGCAAACTTGAGAATGACGCAACGGTGTACGCATCCAGCGGCGCCGGCAACGCCGCAGGCATAGGCAGAGGAGGCGGCAATAACAGTTCAAGCACCGCCGCAACACTCACAATCGACGTTACGGCTGTTGTCTTCGCATACTCGACAGGAACGGGAAAAGCGGCGATCGACGCCGTCAGCACCACGAGCACCTCCGGGTATTTCGTCAACGCGAAGATAGTCGCGCCCGAGTTCCCGGCATCGGCCGACGTGGACGTGTACGTCTTCCCGGACGGCCTGACGGACCCGACGGATCTGTTCTGCATACTGACGGTACCGGCGGGCTACTGCAATTTCGCTTACACGACCAATGCCGTGTCGACGCAGGATGACAACCTGTACGCGCTCATGGACATCATTGACATCCGTCAGATCGTTCAGAATACCGTCACAGAAGAACGGGAGATACCCTCGCGCAACGACGATGTGCAGCTGCCGGTGAAGTTCGGCATATCGTTCACGATAACGGTGAACGTGACCATGGCAGGCACGGGCGACCCTGTGGAGGACGCGGAGATAGAATTCAAAGTGGGCGATTACCCGTTCACGATCCTCACCGATCCGAGCGGGGACTGTTCGATGACGCTGCCCGAAGGGCTGGCGTTCACATTCATCTCGGTGACGAAGGACAGTGCGCACGCCAAAGAGGCGATGCCTCCGGCATTCGTCATCGATGCCGACGATGATTTCTTCTTCACGATGAATGTCATGTACGACGTGGACGTGATCGGGAGCAACATAACATCATGGACACCGACCGACACATACCACGGCCAGGACGATCTGGAAGTGACCATAACGGCGGATACCGGATATCACGTGTCCGGGATAACGTCGGTCACGATGGACGGCGCAACATTAACGGAAGGGTCCGATTACACAGTGACGGACAACGTAGTGACATTCCTCATTGACGTGGAGGGCGACATTGTGATAACCGCGGCCGCCGAACCGGACGAATATGACGTGGATGTCATCGGAAGCAGCGTCTCATCATGGACGCCGGATGTCGCATATCACGACCAGAACGACCTCGTTGTCACCATAACTCCGAACACCGGATACCAGATCGCAGGTGTATCGTCGGTCACGATGGGCTCCGCAACATTAACGGAAGGCACTGATTTCACAGTATCGGACAACGTCGTGACATTCCTCGTCGATGTGGACGGCGACATTGTGATAACAGTGACGACCGCGCCGAATGATTACATCGTCGACGTCATCGGAAGCAATGTCGCATCATGGACGCCCACCGGCACATACCACGGCGAGAGCGGCCTTACTGTGACAATCACGATGGACGCCGGATACGGCATCGGCGCAATACCGTCGGTCACGATGAACACCTCGCCGCTGACGGAAGGGATCGGTTACACAGTGTCAGGCAATGTCGTTACGTTCATCGACAATGTGAACGGCAATGTTCTGATAGTCGTGGTCGCCGAACCGTTCGAGTACACGATCGACGTTATCGGAAGCAATGTCGCATCATGGACGCCCACCGACACATACCACGGAGAGAGCGACCTGATCGTTACCATAACGGCGGACGCCGGATATCGCATTTCCGGGATAACGTCGGTCACGATGGACGGCGCAGCATTAACGGAAGGCACTGATTACACAGTGGCGGACAACGTCGTGACGTTCCTTGTCAGCGTGAACGGCGACATCGTCATCACCGCGGCCACCGAACCGAGTACGTATGAAGTTACCGTAAAGGTGATCTCCGACGTCGGAGGATCGTTCGAGTACACCGTTACCATGGGAGGGACGGTGATCGGCGAGGACGAGTTCACATTGGGCCCCGGCGAGACGTACACGATAATGGACATACCGTACGGAGCATCCGTCCTGATAACCGCGATACCCGATGACGGCCACAAAGTCGTATGGAACGACAACACTCCGATGAGGTCGGAAGGCCTGATATTCGCACGCGGCAGCATAACGGAGAACATCAACGACCTGACCGTCAAATTCATACCGCCGTCCGATGACGATGTGCCGGTATGGTCATTGCTGATCGTAGCCTTCATCGGCCTGATATTCCTGCTGATATTCCTTGACGACGATGAGGAAGAGGTTTACGGAAAGGTCACGTACAACGGCAAGGGGCTCTTCGCCGTGAAGATCGGATACACTCTGAACGGCGGCGGCCGCAAAGAAGTGATGACGGACAAGGACGGAGACTATTCGATAACGGTGGACAAAGGCGACACCGTTGTCATAACGGATGTGTCGAAGAGCAGGTCATCCGTATCGGAGGGTCTGCCGGCGGAGATACTCATAGAAAAGGATCGGACGAAGGTCGATTTCAAGTTCTGAGCCGGAAAACGGAGAACATCGGCCCGAACGGCAAACACAGGGGTCCTCCCCCTGTCTTTTTATATTTTTCACCGTCCGGTCGGATAACTTATATATATAGTAAACAGGATTATATATGCGCCTGAAAGGGCAGGGATGCATCGGAGTCGGGTCAAAAGATTCGTTCCGCGGGAAGGGATGGGCTTGTATCTAAGACAGATAGAGTTAGAAAATTTCAAATCATTCGGCGGAAAACTGACGATACCGCTGATGGAAGGGTATCTTGCAGTGACGGGTCCGAACGGCTCCGGAAAATCAAATATCTCTGACGCAATTCTTTTCGTATTGGGGCCGAAAAGTTCCAAGGCGATACGCGCCGGTAAATTGACGGATCTGATATTCGACGGCGGCAAGACTAAGAACAAAGCGGAGTTCACGAAAGTTTCGCTGGTATTCGACAATAAAGATCGCATGATACCGTGGGATGACGACACCGTAAAATTAACGAGGCTCGTAAGATTGGCGCAGGACGGGGAGAATTACAGTTCCTATTTCTACGTCAACGACGGAAAATCGTCAATGACCGAATTTGACAATCTTTTGGCAAGGGCGAGGATCAGCGCAGAAGGTTACAACCTCGTTCAGCAAGGCGATGTCACTCGGATAGTACAGATGGGGAACCTCGAAAGAAGGAGGATCCTTGACAGCATATCCGGCATCGCAAGCTTTGACGCCGATCTCGAGAGCGCCAACAAGGAGAAGACGGAGACCGAGGCGAATATCGAAAAGATACAGATCATTATCACGGAGCTCGACAAGCAATTGGAGCAATTGGAAAAGGATATGGTGGAGGCACGCAAATATCTCGAGGCGCAGTCCAAGCTTGACGAGGCGAAGGCGCAGATGGTCCACCGGCAGCTGGAGAACGCCATGTCGGAGGCGGACGGCATACGCGAGGAGCAGATCAAATCGCAGAACGAGATCGAAACGCTGAAGAAAAAGAAACAGGACCTGATCGACCGCGTAGAGCAGCTGACATCATCCCTCAGATCGAAGGAAAAGGAGATCGAGGAGAAGGCCGGCCCCGAGTACAAAGAGGTAAAAGGAAAGATCGACGCCGCAAAAGTGGAAAAGGCAAGGGAAGGCGCCCGCATAGAGGGATTCCTCGAGGACATCGGGGAACAGAACGACAAGATCGAGTCGGACCGCGAACAGCTGGCCGAGACGGAAAAGGAACTGCAGACCTGCGTCAACACAATGTCCGACGTTCAAAGGAACTTAGGAGTGAAGAAGGAGGCGCTGGAGAAGGCGAACAAGGCGCTGAACGAATTGAGAAAGAGCATAAGCAGCGCCGGCGGCGAGATAAACACGCTTCAGGAAAAGCTCCAGGACACAGAGTTAAAGATAGACACGAAGGGCGGGGAGCTGCAGCAGTCGGAAGTGAGACTGGCGAAGGCGGAGGCCGCGAAGGAGGCCGCGGAGCAGAACGTCGCGTCCTTTGAGGATCAGTTACAGCAGGCGGACTTCGAAATAAAGGACGCGGAATGGAATCTCAAGGAATTCAAGGAGAAGAGCGGCGCCGTCGACATGAGCACGCACACCTCGAAGATAATGGCCGCCAGGAAGAAAGAATCGGAACTGGAGAAGCAGGAGACAGAGCTCAACGCGGCGTACACAAGACTGTCGGCGGAATACGAATCGCTGAAAACTGAGAAAAGGGTGACCGAAAGCGTCCGCCAGAGCGACGGCGTGTCGGCGATACTCGAGCTCAGGGACAAGGGAACGTTAAAGGGCGTGCACGGAACGGTCATGGAACTGGCCTCCGTCAACAAGGATTATGAGACGGCGTTATCAATAGCGGCCGGCGGGAAGATGCAGGCCGTGATCGTGGAGAACGACCAGGTGGCCGACGACGCGATAAACTTCCTGAAGAAGAATAAACTGGGTCGCGTGACATTCCTGCCGCTGAACCAGATAAAGGAAGGGAAACCGCGCGCAAGGGCGATCATGATCGAAAAGGAAGTGATCGGATACGCGATAGACCTCATCAAGTTCAAGGAGATCTACAGAGCGGCGTTCTGGTACGTGCTCGGAGACACGATGGTCGTTGACACCTTAGGCGACGCAAGGCGCCTGATGGGCGGCGTACGCCTTGTGACGAAGGCCGGAGAGCTGATCGACCCGGCGGGCGCGATGACCGGCGGTTCGATCAACCCGAACGCGACGTTCAAGTTCGGCGCGGCGTCCGAGTCCAAGCTGGATGCCGTAGGCACCGAGCTGAGGTCGGTCGCGGCCGCATTGGACACACTGAGGCAGAGCCTCAGGGATGTGAGAATGGAACTTAGATCGTTCGACGACGAGATGCACAAGGTATCGTCGGCGTCCGCGGACGTGCAGGGCAAGATAGCGGGATACGAGGCGCAGCTCGGCGTGCTCCGCGGGAAGAAGAAGAAGGCGGCCGAGGACCTGGACGCCGAAAAGGGAAAATTGGCGGAAGTTCACAAAGAGCTCAATGCGGCGTCGCAGGAACTGAAGAAGCTCGCCGACCAGCTGGAAGCGTTAAAGAACCTGAGAACGGAAATAAGAGAGAAGATGGTGCAGATCGCGCCGGCGGACCTCCAGGAAAAGATACAGACGACCCAGGACAATGTGTTCAACGTTCAGACGGAGGTCAACGACCTCACGACGGAATACGCATCGCTGGACGCGGAGAGGGACGGCATCGAAAGCAGGAAGAAGACACTGCTGAAAGATATAAAGGCGGCCGAGGACAAGATCGCCGCGAGACTTTCCGAGAAGGAGGCCGCGGAGAAGACGATAGACCGTCTTAACATAGACCTCGAAGGATTGAGAAGGATCGAAGAGGACTTCGAGAGCAAGATCTCGGACCTCAGAGATGCGAGGGACAAGATACTCGAGGACAAGATATCGACGGAATCGGAAAGGGACAACGTCTCGGAGAAGATAAGCACGAAGGCGGGCATCGCGGCCGGTCTGGAGGCAAAGATACAGATAACCGAGGGAATAGTCGCGCAGCTGAAGGAAGAGGCGGCGCAGCTGACAGTGACGGTGACGTTACCGGTGCCGTCCGAAGAGGAGCTCAGAAGAACGATAAAATCGTGCGAGACGGTGATGTCAAAGATCGGCTCGGTGAATTTACGCGCAATAGACGATTTCGACGAGAGGAAGGAAAGGCACACCCGCCTTTCGGACGACGTCGGAAAGATGAACGTCCGCATAAAAGAGCTTACGATGCTGATGGAATCCATCAACAAGGAGAAGAAAGGATTGTTCATGGGCGTTTACGACGGTGTGAACGCGAACTTCAGGGAAATATACGCGGAACTGTCGAACGGCGGCGAGGCGTACATGAAACTGGAGAACGAGGAATCGCCGTTCGAGGCGGGGCTCGTCATAAACGCGAAGCCGAGGCACGGCAAACTGCTCCGTTTGGAAGCGCTCTCCGGAGGAGAGAAGAGCCTGACCGCATTGGCGTTCATTTTCGCGATACAGGAGCTGCAGCCGTCCCCGTTATACGTATTGGACGAGGTGGACATGTTCCTCGATTCCGTGAACGCGGAGATGGTCGCGCGCAGGATAAAGAAGAGCTCGCTGAAGGCGCAGTTCGTTCAGGTATCGTTACGAAAGGTTACGCTGGCGCTGGCCGATCATCTGATCGGAGTTACGAGACAGCCGTCGGGCATAAGCAAAATTATAATACAGCCGGACCTTGCTGAAGTATCAAAGTACGAAAGCGAGTCTGAGAGCAAATCGAAGGACGAAGGCGAGGCAGAAAATAAATCGAAGGATGGGAACTGAGATGGGAACGGATGGGATGGAAGGAATGGAACAGCACTTACTGTTCCACAAAGCGCTGATCGACGACAACGTCGGATCAGAGAAGGTCGATCGGTACATCAACGTACTGAAGGAGAGCGGCCCCGGGGAGACGATGAGCGACCCGGTGGACGAATCGATACGCTCGGCGTTTTCACTCGTGCTGGAGCACGAGATGGACCCGTGGTGCATAAACATCGTTGAATTCGCAAGGATGTATTCGGTCAGGAAGGTAAAAAGTTCCGTGGACATAATCGTCGCCGGAAAGCTGATACACATGGCGTGGAAGATCCTCAGGATGCAGTCCGACGTGACGCTTGAGGAAGGAGAGCGCGGCGACCAGTTCGGCGAGGACTGGAACATGGGATTCGATATGGACGCGATGTACGAGCCCGAAAAATTGTACGTTCCGGACGTTGAGTTCAGGGAGGCCGTGCGCAGAACTTCCGTGAGGCCGGTGACAATGTTCGAGCTCCTGGACGCGTTCGAGGACGCCAGGGAAGAGATGGAACTGCACATGATACGCGAGCAGGCCCGCATCGAACTGAAGGAAAAGGAACCGAGAGTGGCGTTTGATAACAAGGCCCACCAGGAGGACGATAAAAAGGACGTCGAGAAGGTATGGAACCTGATCGAGAACCTAGGCACCGGGCCGTTACCGATGCGCGACCTGTACGTGAACGACGTGAAGGCGAACATCACTACGTTCGTCTCCGTACTGCACCTGGTGAGGGACGGAAGAATAACGATATGGCAGGACAATATGCCGTACGGTGAGATATTCCTTGAGATAAAGATGGACTGGATGTCCGGTATCGTCGAGGACTCGTCAACGGAACTCGTGAAGAGGGCGGTGGTCTGCGGTGGAAGCAAGGGGTGCCGTCGAGGCGGCGCTCTTCGCCAGCGCCAAAGGCCTTCGCGTGATAGACATAGCGAATCAGACGGGCCTTACCGAAGAGGCGGTGCGCGTGGCGCTGAAGTCGCTCTCCGTCGAATACGAGAGGATGGGGTCGGCGATCAAGGTGGCGAAGATCGGTTCCGAGTACGGGTTCCAGCTAAGGGACGAGTTTGCGAAGTATTCTGAAAAATATTCCGAGGTGGAGATACGTAAAAGCGTCCTCAGGACGGCGGCCACGATCGCGTACAATCAGCCGCTGCTCCAATCGGAACTGTTCCGGACGCTCGGCGGGCGCGTGTACGACGATGTGCGCGAGCTGATCGAATTGGACCTTATATCCGGAAGGCAGAAAGGACAGACGCTCGAGCTCACGACGACGCGGAAATTCGCGGAATACTTCGGGATCGAAGGAACAAGCAAAGATGATATAAAGAAGTGGATAGAGAGGATGGACAAAAAGCCGCACAACGAATGATTTAAATAATCTTCCAAACATGGACAGGCGGTTACTATGGTCATGCCCCTTGCTTTATTGGAAAAGTCGATAGATAAACGCATATCCCTTCTGCTGAAGGACAACAGGATACTCGAAGGTAAACTGAAGGGATACGATGATTACATGAACATGGTCCTCGAGGACACGGACGAGCGCACGGCCGACCAGGAAAGGCGTCTCGGCACCGTCATACTCCGCGGGAACAATGTGGTAAGCATCACAGCGATATGATCGGTGCGCATATGGTCAAACTGTTCGGCACCAACGGTGTCAGAGGAGTTGTCAACAAAGAACTGACAGCGGAGATGGCCCTCCGCCTCGGAAGGGCCATAGGTTCGTTTTTCAACGGAACTGTGGCGATAGCCACCGATACGAGGAATTCCGGCCCGATGATCAAGAGCGCCGCGGCGGCCGGACTGATGTCGGTAGGCGCGAATGTGATCGATCTCGGAATAGTTCCGACGCCGGCGATGCAGTATTATGTCAGAACGCACAGCCTGTCCGGCGGCGTTATGATAACGGCGTCGCATAATCCCCCGCAGTTCAACGGCATAAAATGCGCGGACCGCGAAGGACGGGAACTGACGAGAGAGGACGAGGAGAAGATAGAATCGCTTTATGCGCAGGGAACGGAGATCAAGGCGTGGGATTCCGTCGGCACGAGGACATATGATGCCTCTGCGCCGGAGGCATACGTGAACGCCGTCATCGGACACGTGAACGCGGACGCGATACGCAAAGCGAAGCTAACGGTCGTCGCGGACTGCGTCAACGGCGCGGCATGCGTTACGACGCCGATGCTCCTGGAAAGATTGGGCGTGAAAAGCATACTTCTGAACGCGGACCCGAAAGGCATACCGAATCATCCGAGCGAGCCCACCGGGGACAACCTGAAAGATCTGATGTTCGTGGTAAAGAAAGAGAAGGCAGACCTCGGCACAGCGCACGACGGCGACGCCGACAGGACGGTATTCGTAACAGACGGCGGAATATACATGGAAGGCGACGAAAGCCTGGCGGTAATGGCCAAATTCCTGCTGTCGAAGAAAAAAGGATTGGTGATAACTCCCGTAAGCACATCGTCGATGCTCGAGGACGTTGTGAGGAAGGCGGGCGGAAAGATATCGTACACCGCGGTAGGCTCGCCGGCCATCGCCAAGGCGATGCACAGGGATAACGCAATATTCGGAGGGGAAGGCAACGGCGGACTGATCTTCCCGGAGCATCTGCTGTGCAGGGACGGTGCGATGGCGATTGCGAAGATGCTCGAATGCATCGTCACGGAGGGACCGTTATCGGAACAGACGGAGGCGCTGCCGAAGTATCACACGGTGAAACGGAAGGTCTATTGCCCCGACCGCCTGAAAGATGCGCTGGTGGAATTCCTGAAAGGCGAGAACAAAAGCGCGAAGAAGGACACCACCGACGGATTGAAGCTGATATACGGGGACGGCTGGGTGCTCATGAGGCCGTCCGGTACCGAACCGCTGTTCAGGATAACCTCGGAATCCAAAGAGAAGGATGCTGCGGTGAAGAGGGCGGACGAGACCGAAGCGAAGGCGGAAGATTACATAAGGAACATGGACAGATCGGTCTGACCGGGTCCGAATCGCCCGGCCTATCCTTAACAATGAATCGATTTATCCGAGATTGTGCTTGGCGAATATCGAGATCCCTTCTTTGATATATCTGGCGCCAAGCACGGACGTTATGCCGCCATGAAAGCACGAAGGGTATGCGAACGACCATCGGAAATGACCGAGGGACAGAAATCATTAAACTCTGTATGAATAATGTCACTCACATGTCTTCAGCGATTCAGAAGAGGCACTCCATCGATGAACTGAGGTCTATTGTGGCCCCGGTCGCAGAGAGATACGGAGTAGGCAAGGTGTACCTTTTCGGCTCGGTCGCAAGAGGAGACTATGACGAGAACAGCGATTACGATTTTTGTATCGAATTAGGAAAGATACGCGGGCTGATCGCACTGTCTGAATTCTTTCAGGACCTTCGGGAGGCTGTCGGATCCGATATCGATCTGGTGGACACAAAGTACATAGAATCCGATCTTTTGGATACGATTCTATCCGAGGGAGTGGTAGTCTATGAAGGATAATGCTCCAATACTGAAAAAGATACTCAAACATTGTGAAAGTATAGAGGATTGCATAACTTTCTTCGGAAGGGACGAAGAGATATTTCTTTCGAATGATATATTTCAGAAAAGCTGTGCATTTGATATACTGCAGATAGGCGAATTGATAAAATCCTTGCCACAGGAATTTAGAAATGAATACGGCAACATTCAGTGGAGAGGCATAGCCGGGGTCAGAGATATCATCGCACATAACTATGGAAGTATTCGGCAAGGAAATCTCTGGATCATGATAACAGAGGAGATCCCTGAGCTGAGAACAGAATGCGAAAGGATCCTTTCAAAGATATGAGGGAGGCCTCTAATCAAGGTTGTGCTTCGCGAATATCGAAATGCCTTCTTTGATATATCTGGCGCCAAGCACGGACGTTATGCCGCCGTGATCGTACGGAGGCGATATCTCGACCACGTCCATACCGACGAGACGCCCTCCTATCGCGTTCATCAGTCTTTTTACGTCGACCGGAAGCAATCCGAACGGCTCCTGCGTCCCGGTGCCCGGGGCGAATGCGGGATCTATGCCGTCGATATCTATCGTTAAATAAATTTTCTCATTCTTCACGGAATCCAATGCTTTCTTGATCGCCCGCTGCATCCCTTTCTCCATGATGTCGTATGAGCTTATGTGCGGTATGACGTCATCACGATCAAGCTCTTCCTCGGCTATCGACCTCACTCCGAGGACGAAAACGTTATCGATGCCCACGATGTCGGAACAGCGTCTCATCGTGCACGCGTGGCTGTACGGGGAGCCCATGAACTCATCCCTGGAATCAAGATGCGCGTCCACCGATATCACCGAGACGTTACCGAAGTTCTTCACAATGGGCGGCGTTACCGAATGTTCCCCGCCTATCGCGACGGTGAACTTATCATTCTTCACTGCGGGTGCTGTTGAGAACGCGATCTCATCCATCATATCCTCGGGAATAATAAAATCGTCAAGGTCGCCGAAGTCATGCATCAGAACGTCGGGAACAGGCGAATGTTCGAAATGCTTCACTTCGAAACCGTACGATGCACGGCGCACAGTGTTGGGAGCCTCGCGCGAACCCGACCGGAACGAGGACGTACGGTCGTACGGGATACCGTAAATTACAACGTTCGAATCATCGAACGCAGAATCTGCGTCCGCAAACGAAAGGCCCTGCATCACATCAGTCTCTGTCTGCCCATCGCGACGATATACATCACTTCGCCGCCCTCTACCAGAGCCGACTCGTGATCGTCGTTGATGGCCATGGTGAACGTCTCGAACGTCTCAAGGTCCATCAGCTGTATCTCATCGCCGCGCAGCGATAATATCTGGCCTTTGCGCTTATCGATCATCGGAACCTGAACCTTGGCGTTCACCGGCGAGATTATGGATTTTTTCGCACCCGTGAAAATGCTTGTCGCCTCGATGTTAGCTTTCGCGGCCCCGTGCTTTCCCGGCTTCGACGTTGTCATCGAGATGATCTTGCACGGCTCCCCGTCTATGTTGAGGTACCTTCCGATCTTCAATTCTCTTACTTCTTTCTGCTCCCACATTGTGATCACTCCACAATCTCTACTATCCTTAAATATTTGTCCGTGAGCAACGTCACGTTCTGCGTTTGGCCTTCTGCTTCTTCTTGGGCTCGGAACGCTTGGGAGGCTCCGGATATCTCTTTTTGATGCCTTCCACCTTCTCGTTGAATTCCGTCAGCAGCGTGCCGCCGATGAACTCCCCGTTGTAACGGTCCACCTTCGCCGCTATCAATGCCTTTCCCGCTAACGCCCTGGATATGTTGCCGCGCTGCCAGTACGGGGCGCGGTGTATCTCGGGGTGCTGGAAGATTATTCCGTGCTTGGGAGGTTTTTTGCCGGACTTGAGATGTCTGAACATCGCCTTCTCCGCCCCAAGCAATTGTAACGTTGACGACGGCAGCGACGCGAGTCTGTCCAATCCTCCGGCCGATGATATCAGGCGGGCCGCCAGCGACGATCCCATGAGGGCGCACATGTTCGGTGCGACCTCGTTCGAAAGTTCGGATATGTACGCCTCCGTCCTTCCGCGGTCGTCGTATATCCCGCATAACGTTTCGGCGAGCGCGCTTATCGTCCTGATGTCCACGTCGTTCATCTCGGAGCCTATCGATTCAAGCGTCAGCCCCAATTCTTTGATTATGCCGCCGCGTTCGCCGTGTCTCACTATGAGCTCGCAGTATCGTCTGTCCTTCGCATGGTCCCCGAGCTCCGGGAAATGAAGGCCGTACCATTCATGCAGCCGTTCATTCAGAAGGTTGCACGAAACGATGAGGTCGTCCAGATGGCGGATCGCCTGAACAAGGCTCTTGTCACGCGGTATCGGTTCCGATGTTCTCAGCTTTCCGAGGCTGAGCATTGCCGCATGCATCAGCTCGTTCGAAAATCCGTATTGATCCGCTTTTATGAACGAGGAGTCGAACATCATCGGCTTTCCGAGCTCCGACTGCCTGCGCTCAGACACGCGCAATTTCTTCCTGTCCTTCGCCAATTCGGTCTCTTCCGGAAGCAACGAGCCGCGCTGCATCTCCGCAAGTTTCTCAGCGATCTTTTTCGCATCCTTCGGCATCAGTCGTTTATCTATGATCTTCGATTCGTCGCAAAGGAACACGCCGAACCATTTCGTGACGAGGATCATGTCACATCCTCCTCAGTCTGCTTACTTCTTCCTTGGAAAGCCCCTCGACATTGCCCACCACGAGATTCAGATGTGCCTGGAATTCAAGTTCCTCCATTCTGTTGCAGGCCTCTTCCATCGTTTTGCCCTGCGTCACGGCGCCGTGATTCTCAAGTATCGCGGCAGAAGATCTGTATGTCCTTTCGATCTCCCTCACAAGGTCGTCGGATCCCGGCGTGCAGTACGGCACCATCGGGACGTCGCCAAGCAATATCACGCCCTCCGGCGTCAGGTCCGTGCGTAATTTTTCGCTCTTCACCGCAAGCGCCGTGCAATATATCGGATGGCAATGGACGATCGCGTTCGTATCGGTCCTTAAATTATACAGCGACAGATGGAATTTGTACTCTATCGACGGCTTACCCTTTCCGACAACTTTCCCGGCCATCGACATCTTCACCATGTCTTCGGGAAAAAGGGAACCTTTGTTCCTTCCCGACGGCGTTATCAAGAATCCGTCGTCGGTCCTTATGCTCACGTTGCCGCCGGCAGATACGAGAAGGTCCTTCAGATAAAGCTTGGAACATGCGTCGCAAAGTATCTTTCTCGCGTCAGTCTCGTTCATTTTGTCCTCATCCTGTGTATCTCGTTCGGCTTTAGGATGCCGTTCTCGGTTATGAAACCTGTGACGTATTTCGCCGGCGTGACATCGAACGACGGGTTCAGCGCCTTCGAACCGGCGGGTGCTATCCTGACGTTGCCGATCATCGTCACCTCGTTCTCCGAGCGTTCCTCTATTTCGATATCATCGCCGTTCTTCGTGCTCAGGTCGAACGTTGATACGGGGGCGGCGACATAGAACGGTATTTTCAGTTCCTTTGCTATCACGGCCTTCTCGTACGTTCCTATCTTGTTCGCGAAGTCGCCGTTCGCGACGATGCGGTCGGCGCCGGTTATTATCATATTCACGCCTTTTCTCATGAAGTGGCCGGAGGCGCCGTCCGCGATTATCGAATGCGGGATCCCCTCCTGCGATAATTCCCATGCGGTGAGCT
The DNA here is from genome assembly GCA_031254685.1 of Methanomassiliicoccaceae archaeon. Classification (GTDB taxonomy): domain Archaea; phylum Thermoplasmatota; class Thermoplasmata; order Methanomassiliicoccales; family Methanomethylophilaceae; genus Methanomicula. The sequence goes on along the minus strand of JAIRTZ010000110.1, from coordinate 4,038 downwards.
GCATCCCCTGCAGCCGCGGCCTTGTCTCGGATGCATAAACGAAGATCCTCTTTCCGTCGCCCCATGCTTTCCTGATGGGCGCGAGTGCCGTTCCGACGTCAACGGTGGCCAGCGCGCCCGCGTTGCAGTGCGTCATTATTATGTCGCCGTCCTTTATCAGCGCATTCCCGTATTCCCCGATCCTCGTGCATTTGTCAACGATCTCCTGCGCATAGCCGTCCGCGGCCTTTATCGGATCGATACCGTTACGAAGATCTGCGAGCATGCGGTCGACCGCGTAGAACAGGTCATTGGCCGTCGGTCTCGCCGCTTTGATCGTGCGTGCCGCATCGTCAAGATCCTTTTTGTTCAGAGCGGCCAGGCACATCCCGTACGCCGCCGCCGCCCCGATCGACGGGGCGCCCCTGGTGGTCATGTTACGTATCGCTTCCGCAACCTCCTCATGGCCGCGGAATCCGACGACGGCGATCCTGTGCGGCAATTCCCTTTGATCTATCATCATTGCTTCGCGGCCCTCGAACCAGACCGCTCTCATCTCCGTTGTCCTTCCGTTGAGATGTACCTTCACGCACGCACCCGATGTCCGTATACGTGAGCCTCATTATTAACGATGTCGCGCATGCATGATATACGAAGCCCATGTTTTTTTAACACTGATAAGAGATTATTGTAACGATAGTCAATATTTTATGTACGTACTGTATACGGCGCTTTTGTTATCTATGGAAGAAAGCTTTGACATATATTCCACAGCGAACGGGCTGATACAGGTCTCGAATCCGGTGCGCAGGCAGATACTTACGCATCTGCTGACATCGGATCTTTCGCTCACGGACATATCCAATATCACCGGAAAGGCGCAGTCCACGCTTTCCGTCCATCTTGAAAAAATGGCAAGCGATGCGCTGGTGGTGTTCCGCGATGACCCCGCGGACAGCAGGAGAAAGATATTCTCGCTGTCGTCAAAGCTCATGGCGCGCTCGCGCGACGTCAACAACGAGGGATTGGAGGCATATTACAAGACCCTCGAAACCGTTACGGAAAAGGACTGCAGCTTCTTCAAGGTGATAATGAGGGCGATGATCATCGGCGCCGAGGCCTCCGGGCTGTGCATCGGCGCGGCGATGCGCCAGGTCGGCAAGAACATAGGCACGGTCCTGGCTAAAAAGATAAAATCGACGAAGGTCGAGGACATAATAAGCGAGCTGCAGGAGTTCTACGAGAAGAACGGTATCGGCGAGGTATGCGTGTACACGTTCATGCCGCTGACGATAATCGTCCGCGATAATTACGAGCTGACACACTGCGCAGCCGAATCGATATCGATGTTCAGCCAGGGGGTCTTTATTACGGTACTGCAGGAGCTTACGAAAAAGCGTTACAGGATAGCGGCGAGCGAATGCTTCGGGGCGTCCAACAACTATTCGAAGTTCGTGATAGAGCAGATCATCTGACGTCGTACGTTATCAGAACGCCTTCCCCAGATATCTCGGCGCTCACCAGTTTCATTCTGATCCCGTTCTCACAGACCCATCCGTCGCCGTCGGCCGGCGTCGGGGAATCGCGCCCGCCGATGACCATACCGCCTACGAATACCGTATACCGATCGACGAGGCCGTTCCTGAAGAAATGAGCTATCGTCTCACCGCCGCCCTCGACAAGCACGTTCTCAATTTCCAGTTCAGACAATATCTCCATCGCCGACGTAAGATCGAACGGGTCCCCGCATCGTATCACTTCGACGCCCTCCCATTCCGATGTGCAGTTGTCATCCGTCAATATAAGCGTCGGGGCGCGCTCATCCGCGATCTGCGAATCCTTCGGCGTCCTGCCGTGCGGGTCCACGACGATCCGTAACGGATTTTCGATGAACGACGCGCCCTTTATCGTGAGATGCGGATCGTCCGCGATCACGGTGCCGACGCCGACGAGCACGGCATCATAACGCCTTCTCAGCCCCTTTGCGCGCGCAATGTCCTCGTCCGATGATATTCTCACCTGTTTCCTGTCGCTTCCGGCGATCTTGCCGTCGGCGGACATGGCGCAGTTCACATGTATGAACGGTCTCAACTCTTACCACCGGGAGTGACTGACAGATTGTAGACGGAACCTTTCCGTTCAACGCCGAACCTGACATCGAGGAATGTCTCCAAAGTATCCATTTGGCTGAGCAGATGTTTGCTTATCCGCGACACCGTGAACTCGCTGGACCCGTTCGCCATCGCCATGTACGGAAGCAATTGGTCCGCTGTGTGTATATCCATCGTCGCACCCGAGCTCATTTCCTTCAGAAGGTCCTTCGCGACGTCCTCTCCCGCCTGCTTCGCAGGATGTCCTTTCGTGGTGAGCACATTGCTCCCGAGGCGCCCGTTCTCATAGATCGCGGCAAGCGACAGACCGGCGCCCTTCGAGCTGCCGGCGGTCTGCTGCACCTCGATGTTCACCGGACAGCAGAGGCCGAGCGTTTCGATGCACGCGGATATCAGATCGTCGCGTATCTTCTCGCGGGGATGCTGTATGTAACATACGCCGTCCACACTTTTCAATTGACCCAGCGTGTCTATCACAAGCGGCGATATCTCGCCGATGGGATCCAGTTCGGCTATAACGCGTCCGCCTCCGTCGGGATAGAAACCGCGGTCGACGATCTCCAGCCTGGCGCGGATGCCCATGCGCTCCATCAACGGAAAAAGGATCTGCTGATACGAATCGATGGGGGGCGCCCACATCACGTTGGTGCCGCCGCGCACGTCGATCCTTAATTTTTCGGTGTGCTTGCGGCCCGCCAGCATCACCGCCTGCAGAACGAGGCTGATGCTTCCCGCGGTGCCTATATCCAATTTAATATCCGATCTTTGGACATTCCCGGGTTTGAAGTGAAGCTCGCGCGACCCAGGATGGTTGCCGATGACCTCGGACCCCGTCATATCGGCCACCGCATTGACGGCGACGCAATGCTGCTTCGACAGCCCGTTGGTAGGACGGTTCTCGCGGATGCGCGTCAGACGCGACTCAATGCCGGTTATCGCGGACAATGCGACGGACGATCGTACGACCTGCCCGCCTCCCTCTCCTTTCGAACTGTCAATCTCCAGCATTGTACTCGATTGGTATAAACAACGCAAAGATATAAAACATTACAAAATGATGGTTTCCGCGAGGATAGCTGGTATTGAAAGTGCGATTGCCGGGATTCGAACCCGGGTCAGTGGCTTGGGAAGCCACAGTCCTGACCACTAGACTACAATCGCAATGAGATTTTAAGTGGGCCCGGCCGGATTTGAACCGGCGGCCTTTTCCATGTCAAGGAAACGTCATAACCCCTAGACCACGAGCCCGGCTTCCATGAGATAGGCTCCATGTTATTATACCTTTTTGTGCCCCTCCGGGGCATCGGACACGGCATCGCCGGAACATCCAGCATGCCGTCCGCGGCCGGCGTAGATACGAAACGTATTAAACGGATAACGAGTTTGCACACTCATGAAAGAACTGAAATTGTTCACGAAGGACAACTGCGGAAAGTGTGAACACGTGAAGGAAAGGATGCCGAAAGGCCTGAAGATACAGATCATAAACGCGGACACCGTCGACGGACTGGCGGAAGCGGCGTACTACGAGATCGTTGAGAAGACATTCCCCGTGCTTGTCGTTGACGGGGAGGTTGTCTGCGGGGCTCTTCCGATACTTGAGAAGATGAACTCGATAGCGGGACAGAAATGATAACATTGGGGATCGAAGGTACGGCGCATACGCTCGGCGTCGGCATAACGGACGAAAAATGCAGCGTGCTTGCGAACGTCATCGACATGTACAAGCCCCCGGAAGGAGGATTGCATCCGCGCGAGGCCGCGAACCATCACGCGGACAGCGTCGCCGCAGTGATATCCAAAGCGCTGGCGGATGCGAAACTCTCGCTGAGGGACATAGATGCGGTCGCGTTCTCCAAAGGTCCCGGGTTGGGGCCGTGCCTGAGGGTGGCGGCGACAGCCGCGCGTGCGCTGTCCGCGCGTCTCGGGATCCCGATAATAGGGGTGA
>JAIRTZ010000099.1 GCA_031254685.1 Methanomassiliicoccaceae archaeon | reverse complement strand
GACCGTCTTCCCGTCATCGACCGCTGTGCCCGATGATATCGATGCGCCGCCGGCCGTTGCCGTTAAGGTGCCGTTGCCGCCGGTCACGCTGAACGTCACCGCCAGGACCTGAAGATGTGCCGGCATGTTCACTGCCGCGCCGATCCCCGGCAGTTTGCCGTTCACGATGGTCCAGCCGTCGATTGTTGGGAAATATCCGCCGATCGAGCCGTCATTGATCACCTGAACGGCGGTCACGCTTTCACCGGCCGGCCCTGTGATGGTCCCGTTCACCTTCATGCCTGCGAACGCCTTGCCGGACGCGTTGGCCTGTTCTCCGTATTTCAAGCCGGCTATCCGCCCGACGTAAGAGTCTCCCTGCACCGTCGGGTTCAGCGCCGCACACGTCGATGCGAAGGAATCGCTCTGGATCAATCCGGCTATGCCGCCGACATTGGTGAGACCGCTGACATTGCCGACGGAGTAACACCACCCGACGACGCTGTTGCCTGCGACGGTGCCGGCTATGCCTCCGACATTATTGGCGTAACCGTTCACATCGCCGGTCGAATAGCAATATAACACAGCATTTCCCGTTATTGCGCCCGCTATTCCGCCGACATCGCCGTACAGACCGGATCTGCCGGTGACGTCGCCGGTCGAGTAACAGTATTCTATGCTACCGATGCATCTCCCCGCTATTCCGCCGACGGCGCCGCCGCCGGTGACGTTGCCGGTCGAATAAGAGTACTTCACGGCGCCTCCCGTCATTTCGCCCGCTATTCCGCCGACATTGCCGTTGTCGTCGGAGTTGCCGGTTATGTTGCCCGTTGAATAACAGTCCTTCGTCTCGCCGCCGGCGACCCCCGCTATCCCGCCGACCCATGCGGTGCCTGTGATGCTGCCCGTTGAGCGGCAGTCCGATATGTTGCTGTACCCGGCATTGCCGACTATTCCGCCGACCAGTTTGATGCCGGTTATATCGCCCGTTGAATAACAGTATGTCACGTTGCTGCCATTTTCACTGATCGCTCCGGCTATGCCGCCGACGGATGAATGATCGCTCCCGCTCACATTGATGTTGCCGGTCGAATAACAATATCCTATGTCACCGTAGATCGCTCCGGCTATCCCGCCGGCGTAGTAGCTGCCGGTGATGTTATTGGCGGTGATGTTAATGGCGGACGATGAGTGGCTGCCCGTCACGCTGCCGCCGTTGTTCAGGCCGACTATTCCGCCGACCCAATCTGTGCCGCCGACGCTGCCGGATGAACTGCAGCCCGTGATGCTGCCGAAAGACGTTCCGGCTATGCCTCCGACCCAATCTGTGCCGCCGACGCTGCCGGAAATGTTACAGTTCTCTGCGCTTCCGTATCTGAGATCGCCGGCTATGCCTCCGACGTACTCTTTGCCGATGATGCTCACGTCCTCAAGATCTATGTTCTTGATCTCGCAGCTCCCGGCGAAACCGAACAGCCCGGCATAATTGCGGTCCGGGTCGTTGATGTACAATCCTGATATCGTTTTGCCGTTGCCGTCGAATGTGCCTTCGAATTTGGTCGTGATGTACCCAATGGGCACCCATCCCTTGCCGTCGTTGTATGACTCACCGTAGTGGACCGACAGGTCGATGTCGGCACCGAGTGCCACGATCCCGCCGCTGAAGCTGAATTGTTCGGGAGCATTCGGGTCGCCGTTGACGACGTTCGCAAATCCGGCCAGGTCATCGGCAGTATACAGCATAAACTCGTCCGTGATGATCGGAGATGTGAACCATTTGTACTTCGGTTCGCCATCTCCCGGATCTCCCGAACTTATTACGCCCCGGTCCGTTCCATTGTCCGATGTATTTGCGGCCGCCGCGAATGCCGCCGCAAATATCATAAACGCCGCCGTTGCGGCCAACACCAACATTGTCCGTTTCATTGATCCCCCTCAATTCCGCGTATGTGCACATGGCCGGCCTTTAAGAAAAAAACCGCTGTATGGGATAAGTGTGCTCGCCGTATTTATCATGGCACGCCCGCGGGGTGCCCGTGTTCCCTTAATCTTTATATATAATGCGCTTAATCATGTGTTTCGCTTGTAGGAGAGCTTTACGGCTCGCATGCACTACGAGGAGGAATTATATTGGCAGAAAAATCGACCGTAACGGCTGTGCAGAAGGCACTCGAGGGTGCAAAGAAGCGCAAATTTACTGAGACGGTTGAGTTGGCCATCAATCTTAAGGATGTGGACCTTACCATACCCAAGAACCGTATCCAGGATGATATCATCCTGCCTAACGGCCGCGGGAAGGCGGTGCGCATCTGTGTGATTGGTGGTGGCGAACTTGCCTTGAAAGCCAAAGCTGTTGCAGATCTCGTGATCACCCCCGAGGAATTGGGGACGCTCGCGGATAACAAGAAAGATGCGAAGAAGGTCGCGAACAAGACCGATTACTTCATTGCCGAAGCTCCGTTGATGGCGGTCGTCGGTAAGAGGCTCGGTACCGTTCTGGGCCCGCGCGGCAAAATGCCGAAGCCCATCCCTCCCGGAGCAGATCCGGCGGGAATGATCGATAACCTTCGCAAAAGTGTGTCCATAAGGACGAAGGACAGAATGACCTTCCACGTGCGCGTAGGCACGGCGGACATGGCTCCCGAGAAGATAGCCGAGAACATCGACGCTATCATCAAGCGTGTGGAGACGCGTCTGGAGAAGGGTAGGATGAACATCGCTTCATCGTATGTCAAGACGACCATGGGTCCGTCCGAGAGGATATTCTGAGGAGGGATCGAATGGCACACGTAGCAGCTTGGAAGAAGGATAGGGTCAAAGAACTGGTCACGGCAATGACCGAGAACCCGGTCGTCGCGATAGTCGACGTCCACGGGATCCCGGGTCAGCAGATCCAGTCCATGAGAGCGGGGCTGAGAGCTCACGCGACGATCAGGATGGCGAAGAACAATCTGATTCTTCTCGCCATCGACGAGGCCGCGAAGAAGAAGCCCGGACTTGAGGGACTGAAGGAATTTTTCGGAGGACAATGCGCAATGGGGGCGACGGACATCAATCCGTTCAGGCTTTTCAGGCAGCTGGAGGCGACGAAGACACCGGCACCCGCGAAAGCAGGTGACAAAGCGCCGCACGACATAGTCGTTCCCAAAGGCCCAACGCCGTTCGGACCCGGACCGATAATCGGAGAACTTCAGAAGATAGGCATACCCGCCGCGATAGAGGCGGGAAAGATAGTGGTCAGGAAGGATGCCACGCTGGTGAAATCGGGAGACCCGATACCTGCGCCGGTGGCTGCGATGCTCCCCAAGCTGGGGATCCTGCCGATGATCGTGGGGCTGGACATCAGGTCCGCCTTCGAGAGCGGCACGGTCTACAGGAGGAACGTCCTGGACATTCCCGAAGGATACTATCTGTCAATGTTCGCTACGGCCGCATTCAACGCCCGCGCGTTAGGTGTTGCGATCGCGTTCCCCACAAAGGAGACGATCGTCCCGCTGATGGCGAAGGCGTACAGAGAGGCTTTGTCTCTCAGTATTTCGGCCGCGATACCAACCAGAGAGAACATCGAGATGCTCCTTGCGAAAGCGGATTCGCAGATGCTCGCCCTCGCGGCGGCGACCGGCTCAACGGATGAGCGTGTCACCGCCAGGCTGAAGGCCGCGTCGGCAAAACCGGCACCCGCGAAAGCGGACAAAGCGCCGGCCGCCAAGAAAGAGGAGAAGATCGAAGAGAAAGATGAAAAGGTCACCGAGGAAGAAGCCGCGGCCGGCCTTAGCGCATTATTCGGATAAATGTAGGAGGTAGAAATATGGAGTATATCTACAGCGCAATGGTGCTCCACTCTGCAGGCAAGAGCATAACCGAGGACGCCGTCATGGGCATCCTCAAAGCCGCAGGTGTGAACGCTGACGCAGCCAAGATCAAAGCTCTGATCGCTTCACTCGAGGGAGTCAACATAAAGGAGGCAATCGCAAGCGCCTCCGTTATGGCATCCGCACCCGCAGCAGCAGCAGCCCCGGCAGCAGCAGCGGCGGCCCCCGCGGCCCCCGCGGCCAAAGAAGAGCCGAAAGAGGAAGCAGTCAGCGAGGAAGAGGCTGCAGCTGGACTCAGCGCCCTGTTCGGCTGATCGTTACGGTTACGCCGATGTAAACCTTTTAACCCTAATTCTTTTGTTTTCACGCCGTTGAGACAGCGTCCGCGGCACTGAACTGAGCGCTGTTGACACTTGCGGAACGTTATGCACCGGAACCTGTGCCCGCGGGTCGGATAATTATTAAATAGTGAGTCACTATTGAGTCGATAACTCGGAGGTTTGAGTTTTATGGAAGAGGTTTTGTGCAACGTGGAACTCATTAAAGAAAATAACGATTACATTGCGAAGATACAGAGCGACCTCGGCGGCCTCAGGGAATACCGGTCGGTGAACTTCGAAGAGGTACTTGAACAGATGGTGATAGACCTCCAGGAAGAGTTCGAGTCGATGTAAGCCCGGAGGGATCATATGACCGCTAACAAGATCAAACAGATAACCGATATTTTGGACATCCTCGCCGAGGACAGCTCTGTGCCGAGGAACATAAGAAAGGGCGCCACCGACGCCAAGACAAGACTTTTGGACACCCGGGACGCAATGGACGTGCGCGCCACAAGCGCGATAATGATCCTGGACGACCTTGCGAACGACCCGAACATACCGCTTCACGGAAGGACGCTCATCTGGAACGTCATAAGCCAGCTCGAGATCCTCAGCCAGTCGTGAGCTTTCGGAAAAAACCTCATTCCCATTCTATGGTCGCGGGAGGCTTGTCCGTCACATCAAATACAACACGGTTGACGCGGTCGCCCATCTCGTCCGTTATGCGCGACGATATCTTCTTCAGTATATCGAACGGTATCTCGGCGCACTTGGCGGTCATCCCGTCCTTTGAGAGCACCGCTCGTATCACGACGGTCCTTCCGTACACTCTTTCAGAATTATGAACGCCCACGGACCTTATCGGGAGCAACGCGGCGAAGTACTGCCACGGAAGCCCCATCGTTCCCGCCTTGGACGCCTTTCGTATCTCATCCTCGACGATATGGCACGCCTCGCGCACCACGCCGATGCTCTCCGGCGTTACCTCGCCCAAACATCTCACCGCAAGTCCCGGCCCGGGGAACGGCTGGCGTTCCGATTCCCTGACGCCGAGGAAGCGCGCCGCCTGTCTTACCTCGTCCTTGTATAACTCTATGAGCGGTTCGACGAGCTCCAATCCCATCTCCTTCGGTATCCCGCCCACGTTGTGGTGCGATTTTACGAGACCTTTTCCGTCCTTTCCCGATTCGATCACGTCCGGCGCTATCGTTCCCTGTACGAGATATTTTGCGCCGAACGCTTTCGCTTCCCTTTCGAAGCATCTTATGAATCTCTCACCGATGGCCTTGCGCTTCGCCTCCGGTTCCGCGATCCCTTTCAGCGATCCGAAGAACTCGTCCGCGGCGTCCAATATCTTGAAGTTGACGTTCAGCCCCATGAGCATGTCGCGGACCTCTTCCGTCTCGCCCTTCCTCATCAGCCCCGTGTCAACGTAAACGGCAAGGAGCCTGTCGCCTATCGCCTTGCTCGCGATGACCGCGGCCACGACGCTGTCGACGCCACCGGAGCAGGCTATTATCGCCTTTCCTCTGACGGTCCCGCCTATCTTCCCGATCTGATCGTCAACGAATGCCTTCGCGTCGAACATCGTCACACCGAGTCTGAGTCCGCGATCACTTTCTCTTCCATCTCCTTACGGTAGTCGGCCAGCTTCTTTCTCAGCGCGGGCGTCCCGACGCTGAGTATCTCGACCGCAAGTATCCCCGCGTTGTCGCCGCGGTCGAGACCGACCGCCGCCACCGGTATCCCGGGGGGCATCTGCGTGACGGAAAGCAACGCGTCCAGATTCACGGCGCCGCTGACCGGCACCCCGATCACCGGTCTCGTGGTCAGCGAAGCAACAACACCGGGCAATGCCGCCGACAGACCGGCTATCGCTATGAACACGTCGGCGTCGCTGTTGGTAACGATCTCTTCAACGCGCTTGGGCGTCCTGTGCGCCGACGCAACCTTCATTTCGTATTCAATCCCAAACCTCTTGAGGATCGTCGTCCCCTTCTCCGCCACCGGCAGGTCGCTCTTGCTGCCCATAAGGATCAGAACTTTTGACATCGTTCCTTTCAGATGTTCAAAGGATATAAAACCACCGAACAACGCGCACGTAAAGACCGCTGAGGGGGTGCTTCGGTCCCGAATTCTCACAAATTAATATATCTTACATCGCAATGTAAGATGGACAGGTGAAGATAATGCATGTCATATCAATGATAGTCAAGGACGAGTTCGGCGTGATGCAGCGTGCGATGGGTGAGTTCACCCGCAACAAGATCAACGTCGAGACGATAGTGGTCGGAAAATGCGAGCTGCCCGGCAAAGCGAGGATCGTCCTGTCCGTCGTTGGGAAGGAATCCGCGGAGACGGCGATGGCCCGTCTCGAGAAGCTGCAGGACGTCTGTGAGGTGCGCCTCGTTCCGGTCGAGGGGCAATCCGCATACGCGCTGATATCGACATCCGACGGCAATGTCGGATTGATCGGCGGATCGGCACAGGTGGAAGAGATAATAGAACGGACGAAACCGGAGAGGTATGTTAAGGCGCTTAACGCCCTGTGATAGGTGAAGAACATGGAAAAGACCGAGAAGATATGGATAGATGGAAAGTTTGTCAACTGGGAAGATGCAAAGGTCCACGTCCTTGCGCATGCGTTGAACTACGGTACAGGCGTGTTCGAGGGCATCAGGGCCTACGAGACCGATAAGGGGATCGCCGTTTTCAGATTGAAAGATCACGTGAAAAGGCTGATCGGCGCGTGCAATGTCATGTGCTTCGACCTCCCGTACACGGAAGGGGAGATATGCGAGGCGATAAAGGAAACGATACGGATCAACAAGAAGGTCGACTACATCAAACCGTGCGTCTTCCTCTGCGGAGAGGCCGTCGGCCTCAACCCGATAGGCGTTCCCGTCAAGTTCGCCATAACGTCGATATACATGGGCTCGTACCTCGGGAAGGACGCGCAGGAGAAGGGCGCGTCGCTCATGACGTCGTCATGGTTCAGACCGTGGAACCTCGCCGCCCCGGCGGGAGCGAAGGTCAACGGTATCTACGTTACGTCATGTTTGGCGAAGATGGACGCCAAGAAGCGCGGGTTCGACGAGGCGCTCATGCTGAACGCCCAGGGCAACGTGGCGGAATGCAGCGGCGAGAACATATTCATATTCAAGCGCGGAAAGCTGTACACGCCGCAGGTCTCCGACAGCATACTCGAGGGCATCACGAGGAACTCCATAATGGAGATAGCGAGGGACCTCGGTTACGAGGCGATAGAGACGGAGATATCGAGGATCGACCTGTACACCGCGGACGAGGTGTTCATGTCGGGCACCGCCGCGGAGATCACCGCGGCGACGTCCGTGGACGGACGCCCCATCGGGACCGGCAAGCCCGGGAAGGTCGGAAAGCAGCTGGCGGCGAAATATGCGGACATCGTCCGCGGGAAGGACCCGAAGTACGAGAAGTGGCTGGACCGTGTGTGAGCGCCGTTATCACGGGCGCGTTCCATCGTGCGCGCTTATCTATCGGGCAAACGTTAAATACGATTTAACATGTTGCCGTATCGTGTGATATATACCGGCGCAAGCTGGTTGACGGTCCATTTGGAGGAATAAGATGGAGTGGATGGATTTCCTAACGATCCTGGTGTTCGCGTTCGCTATCGTAATGCTGGTAGCGGGTGTGTTCACGGCGTATTTCGGCAGCGGTAAGAGCAGAAGGGTCGGAGTCGCCCTCTTGGCCATCGGCCTCATTGTGGGAGCGGTATGGGCTTACCTTGTCGGATGGAGCGACATCGAGCTGTTCTCCGACGTCGCGGCGTGGGACGTAATGCGCGCCGCGCTCATCAACATCGTCGCCGCCGTCATCGGCGCGCTTGCCGCCGTGGGGATATTCCTCGTTGCGGTCATGAAGAGTTAAACGCGGCACCCGCCGCTTTCCTTTCTTATTCTTATCTTCGGACACGGATGTTCCCCGCCCGGCGGACGTCCGTCCGATCCTCCGCACAATCGTTACGTACGGCGTATTAACACATATTAACCGCATATTTCCCGAAACGATGCGTACACTCGCCGTTAACATGGCACTTAAATATATAATTGACGAAAAGTATTATATATTGGATTTATTATCGTTCTAAAAACTCGGTCGGTAAAAAAACTACTGGCATAGGGATATACATGGATGTTTTAGGTATTGTGGAAGATGTCACGCACGAAGGCATCATCATCGTCAGAGGCGAGGTGACACCGGAGTACGGCAACGTCGTTTACGATTCGAAACAGAAGAAGGTCGGATCGGTGAAAAGGATATTCGGACCCGTGGACAATCCGTACGTTTCCGTGACTCCCGCCGACCGGTCCGTCCTGATGAACATAACAGGTAAGAAACTCTACTTTGAGAAGGGGGCTCAGCATGGCAAGAATAAGAGAAGGAACTGATGAGGTCGAGAAGTGCCCGGAATGCGGAAGCAGGCACCTAGTGCGCGACTATGAGAGGGGGGAGCTGCTTTGCGACGATTGCGGCGTCGTACTCGACGATCAGTTCATTGACCAGGGACCGGAATGGAGGGCGTTCGACGTCGAACAGGGCGAGAAACGCGCGCGTACCGGTGCTCCGATGACCTATACGATACACGACAAGGGATTGTCCACGGAGATCTCTTGGAAGAACAAGGACAGCTACGGGAAGAGCATACCCACGAGGAATCGTGCGCAGCTCTACCGCCTCAGGAAATGGCAGAGAAGGATACGCGTGTCCAACGCGACGGAGAGGAACCTTGCGTTCGCCCTGTCGGAACTGGACAGGATGGCGTCGACCATGGGCCTTCCCAGGAACGTCAGGGAGACGGCGGCGATGGTCTATCGCAAAGCCGTGAACAAGAACCTGATCAGGGGACGGAGCATCGAGGGCGTCGTCGCCGCGTCGCTGTATGCGGCGTGCAGACAGTGCGGCGTCCCGAGGACCTTGGACGAAGTGGCCGGATCGAGCCGCGTCGGGCGCAAGGAGATCGGAAGGACGTACAGGTTCATGACCCGTGAGCTGAAACTGAAGCTGATGCCGACGAAGCCTCAGGACTATGTGCAGAGGTTCTGCTCGGAACTGAAGTTAAGCGGCGAGGTGCAGAGCAAGGCGGCCGAGATCCTCAAGGACGCATCCGAAAAGGAACTTACAGCGGGACGCGGACCGGCGGGCGTCGCCGCGGCGGCGATATACATCTCGTCGATCCTTTGCAACGAGCGCAGGACGCAGCGCGAAGTGGCCGACGTCGCGGGTGTGACAGAGGTTACGATACGCAACCGTTACAAGGAACTGACAGAGAAGCTCGGGATCGAGATCCAGTTATAAACACATTAACGGGCGCGCACGCGCCCTTTCAATTTTACTTCTTACGGCCTGAAGCGTTTGAACTCCAGGTATTCGATGCCGCCCTTCACGCGGCAGAACAGTATCTCTTTCTTGACGCCGTGCGCAAGCCGCACCGCACGCGATATCTCGGGCCACATCATCGTCCTCGACCCGTCCACCGAGTGGACGAGGAATCTCGCGTGGCATGAGTCCGGATGCCCTTCGTAAACTCTGAAATGCGTGCCGTACTTGAACCCGGTCTTCACGACGAGGCCGTTATCGCGCATATCGGAGAACGCCTTGAACCTCAGGTCGAACTCGTCCTGCGCCGAACGGCCGAACCTCATCATCTCGGCGAGTTTCATCCTCTTCCCGCTTTCTGACGATACGGACCCGATGATACCTTTCGACAGCAGATAGCACGTTTCTATCAGCGACATCTGAAGAACACCGTCGGTCATCTTGCCGAACGCGCCGTTGCCGTAGATCGCAGACGCCGCCGTCCCGTCAAAGACGAACACTCTGTCGCGAATGAGTTTGCATTCCGTGCCGACCTTGCCGTCCGCCGCCGCTATCGTGCCGCCCAGCTTGCGTTTGGAGACGATATAGAAGGTCATGTCACCCTCTTCGTCGACTATGCCGAACAGCAGCTCCTTGCCCTTGGAAGAGGTCGTCTCGGCGAGCTCCATGAACGTATCGATGCTGAACGCCGTCCGTTCCGATACCGCCTTGACCAGATATTTCGGGCGCGCGTTGCTCAGCGTCTTCCCGCGGGGGAACACCGAGAGATCGAGATCGCTCGTCTCCGCCTTGACCACGAACCCGCGCTGCCTGATGTCGCGGTAGACCATGTAGCGAATGTCGAATCCCTCGGACACCGATGACGAGTAAGTGAAAAGCTCCTCCGGCGTCATCCTCTCGTTGTTCCGCAGAACTTCCAGGCGGCCGGTCTCGAGCAGGAACGTCGCCTCTGTCAGATCGAGCTCGAGAGAACCGCCGCTCAGCGGATATCCGAAGCTGCCCTTGTTGTAGATCTGACTGCTTTCCTTCTGGTCCGCGACGATCACGGAATGCTCTCTCAGTACGCCTGCCACGACGATACGAAGAATCGGGCCGTATTTATCATTTATCAAAGACCGCTGAGGATCGAGCGGCATTTTTCTTTCAGATCGGGGACGTCGGCCAACACTGTCGTCCTCAGTATGGAAACGTCGATCCTCGCGTAATTGTGAACGACGAAGTCCCTCATGTTTATGATATTCTTCCACTTTATGTCCGGCCATTGGCCTCTGAGATCGGAGGACAGACGCTTGACGTGCTCACCGATCTGTATGAGAGCGTATACGCAGCTATACTGCAACGAGATGTTCTCTTCGAAGTCATTCTCACCGGAACGTGGCGCTCGGCGAGACTTTCGATGTCCTCGCAGAATTTAACAATAGTTTGCAGATTCTCGATATCTCTATCCGAATACGAGCTTGCGGTCACGCAATACCTCCTCCATCAGGCGCGGTTTTTTGTGCATGTTATCTTCGCATAACAGGTCGACCTTTGCCCCGACCGCGTCTTCGAGGTCACCCATAAGTCCCCCGATGTCCATGAGACTGAAACTTTTGGGAACGTCTATACAGAAATCGAAAT
>JAIRTZ010000098.1 GCA_031254685.1 Methanomassiliicoccaceae archaeon | reverse complement strand
GTCTCTCTTTCCTTCGCCTTAAGATCGTCGATCAGGGCGAGGAGGTTCGGATCTGTTTTGAAGATTCTCTTCATAGTTCTGACTCTCCCGACATCGGGTAACGCTCCAATGAACAGGTTGTTTATAAACATATCGTGCGGGCGTTCCTATATGTGCGCCGGCCGCGTGGGCGGCGCGGATGATGCGGCGAGGGTTATACTTTGTGCCCGGTCCGCGGCGTACGCGGCCGTACGCGGGCGTCCGCAGACAAATAAGTAAATAGTAGCCCGAACTGTTGGTAGTCACTTCGAGGTGTATCAATGATCAGATTCGGTCCCGCAGGAATCCCTTTGTCATGTAAAGGCCGTACGTTGAAGGACGGCATCGAGGATGTGCACAATCTTGGTCTCACCGCCATCGAGATACCGATGGTCCGCTCCGGCACCGTGGAACGGTATCCGGAAGAGGAGGAGATCGGATTATGCATCAAGGACCTGAAGGACGGGCTTATCGTTGAACTGATACGCGACGACGAGCTGATATGCGATCCGAAGGTGCCGATAGAGGATGAGGACATACTCGTGATGATGTCATCCGGCGTCGCCGATTCCTACGGTTCGCTGATACCGATAGGCACCATGGCGAGAAGGCTTGACGTTAAAGTTTCGCTGCATACGCCGTACTATATGGACCTCGGGAACAACAACGCGCTCACCGAAAGATGCCTGAACAACATCAGGCACTCCGGGATAATCACGAACGCGCTGGGAGGGCACGTGGTCGTCACGAACCTGGGACTTTACAACGATATCAACGAACCGGAGGGAACGGACGAGAACATCATCGGGAATCTCGAGAGCATAATGGACTGGTGGAAGGGCGCCGGGATAAAGACGGAGCTCGGGATCGAGATCACCGGGCGCCAGGAGGCATTCGGATCGCTGGACCAAGTGCTCGAACTGTGCGACCGCATAGACGGCGTTGTCCCTGTGGTGAACTTCCCTCATTACCATTCCCGCACCCGCGGCTCGCTCATCACGCCCGCCGATTTCAAGGACGTACTGGAAACAGTGGAGCCGTACTGCAAGGGAGGGATCCATACGTTGTTCTCGGGCGTGGAGCATTACGACGGCAACGAACGCAGACTGACGCCGATCAAGAAGGGCGATCTGAAATTCGAGCCTCTCGGCGAGGCGCTCGCAGACCTCGGTTATGACGTTACCGTAATATCCGGATCGCCGCTATTGGAGCACGACGCGATGTACATGAAGGTCATCCACGAGCGCGTCCTTACGAAAAGGGTCATCAAAGCGATGAGGGCCAAGAAAAAAGATGAGGCGGCGGCCCTCGGGTCGGAAGAGGATGACTGATGTCGTCGCTTGATTACATCGTTGACGCCGTGAAACGCTCCGTCGAGTCCGTTGACCCTGCGTCCGTGAAGGAATTGATCGATCACATAATTTCGTCAAGAACGATATTCGTCTACGGGTCCGGGAGATCGGGGCTGTCCGGGCAGTTCTTCTGCGTCCGTCTCGTTCAATTGGGATTCGATGTTCACTTCGTGGGAGAGATGACCACGCCGATCATAACAAAGAACGACCTTACGATCCTGATCTCCAATACCGGAAATACGATGTCCGCCGTTCAGACGGCGAACATCGCGAGACGCATAGGTTCCAAAGTCATCGCGGTCACCGCGAACGCCGACACGAAACTTACGATCGCGTCCGATACCGTCATATTATTGCCGACCGCCAAGGATAAGGAACGGTCAAGGCACGCGCCGCTCGGCACGATATTCGAGGAATCCGCGAATCTTTTCTTCGACAGCATAATACCGGCGATAATGGAACGTCTCAATGTCACCGAGTCGGACATGCGGAAGCGTCACGCGATCTGGGTATGATCCTCGGCCACGACCATTGACGCCTCGACCGGCCCGTCCTTCGATCCTTTGAATATTTTCAATTCTTCCCTTATCGGGTCTATGACTATCGCGTACCCGGTCTCCCCGAACGCCGCCGTATGCGAGTTCACGTCGGTCTCCGACATAAAACATCCGATGCCCAGGTGAGTATGATACCAGCCGACGATCACGTATTCGAAATCAAGGGCGTCGAGAGCGTCGAACAGCTCCGCCATCTCCGACGGGTCGAAGCGGACGCTCACCTCGTCAGATAACAATCCCGAGGTGACCGCTTTGTTCGCCACCGCATATATCCCCTTTTCGTCCCTGTAGACGCTCCCGGCCAGGAGTCCCATGACCTCGGCGTTATCCGACGCGCCGATGTCCGCGTGGTCCAGCATATCGTTCACCGCCTCTTCCGATACGAAGAGGTCGGCGTTCACCATACGCCTGCGTTCCGGGATGTCGGCGTCCGTGCAGTGTGTTATACGTGGCATCTGTGTTCCCCGAAGCTGACGGACGCATTAATCTTTGCCTCATTGTCAAGATAGAATTTTGACGCTTCCATGCACACGTCCGCACCGAAGGGGTTCATGGAGTTCGGATTGCCGACGAGATGCTCCACCGCCTTGATGAACGACAGCAGCGTGGAACCGAAGGACCACTTGTCGAGCAGCTTGATGCACACGTAACCGCCGTCCTCGGGAGGCATTATGTTCGGATGGAAGATCGGCGTCTCCCATCTTGCCCTCGGCTTCTCATAAGGATACTCGTGGCCGATGACTACCTTATACCTATGGTCCTTTATCTGGATCACTTCGCTGCCTGTTTTCGCGTATGCGGGAACGTTCACCATGTTCACGGTTATCTCCATCGGAAATACCGCTTCGTTCGTATCGAACGCGATGTTCGAGCCGATGTATCCCGAACACCGCTGCAGCTCGTTCGCCAATCTCCTGAGAAGCACTTCCCTCGGAAGCCCCATCAGCCGCCCTCCGGGTCAGGCAGCAGTTCAAGCACATCGCCGTTCATTATGTTCGCTTCCATCATCGTGTCCGTTGCCGTGAGCAGGGATTTGCCTTTCCTGAGCACGTACGCTTTCGGGTCCTTCTTCCAGAACTCCGCGGCGCTTTCGATTATGTCGTATACAGTCTCATTGGGCGCTATGTCCATCTTAAGCGTGGCGCCCAGCGTTGCGTTCCTTACGGATACATGTATCCCCATTTTTTATTCCCCCATATGATTTTCGCACATATTGTCCTTTTTTATGTTAAGTATCGTCGTTTCGCCTGATATCCCGTTATAATACGCCATGTCCCTGATGCACATCCCTTCGCATCCGGACGCTATCTTCATCGCCTCGCGTACCTGCATCGCCGCTACCGTCGACGTCGTCGTTATCTCGGCGGCGTTCTTCGGTATGTAGAACGCCGATGCTTTGCCGGTGCAGCTGAACCTCGTCACCAAGACGTCGTAATGTGTCCTGTTCATCGCGCACCGCAGGCACGGGCCGTTCGGAAGGACGACCTGAACTTTCCCCATCATCCCGTCCGTCCCTCCGTCTATGTACGGTATGTCCCGATAGTAAGCGTGGGCGTTCACGTGAAGCCTCGCGGATATGTTGTCAAGGCATCCGAGGATCACGTCGAATTCATTCCAATCACCGATGTCCTGAACCTTATCGTGCCTTGCCGTTATCCTGACGTCCCTGTCCAATTCCGACGCGCGTTCCGCGAGGATGTCCGATTTCATCCCGTTCTCCACATCGCCGTCCTTAAAGAAAACGCATCTGTTGAGATTCGAAAGAACGACGTGATCCGTATCCGTCACCGTGATGTCGCGGAACCCGGACAGTACGAGACACTTCATCACTTCGTTGCCGAGCGCTCCCGCGCCGGCGACGAAACATCTTGCGTTCCGTATCCCGTCCATGTCGATCCATTCGATGCGCTTCGACCTGTCGAAACGGTCCTTGTCGTATTCTTTCGCAGATATCATTTGTATAGCTGATACATTATTACTATAAAATTGATTGCAACTATCATTCGTATATTGTACCCGGAGCACGTAATATTTTAATTTCCGTCATGCATACGAGCCGTCATGACGAGACTCCCGGAGCACGGTCATTGCGAGAACTGCGGCGATCCCGTCGCGTTCGGCGAACACTTCTGCTCCGATAAATGTTCCGGCGAGTATTCGGATGACGTGCGCGAGGCGAAGCGCCTTGACAACAGGTTCTACATTATCATGGGCATCGCGATCGTCGCGGTCGCGGCCGCCGCGTATGCGATAAAGACGTTCCTTCTCTGACGCATGTGCGGATATAATGCCGGCCGGATGCGTTGCCTCTTGCTTTTACTTCCTCAGCGCGCGCACAGTACCCGCGACGTCATGGACGCGAACGATATCGGCGCCGTTCCTTACGCATTCCAGCGCGGACAATATGCTCGCATCGGTCCGTGTCCTTCCGGGGTATGCGAACTCCAGGAATGATTTCATCGACGTCCCGATCAGTAGCGGATGTTCTTCCCTCAGTCGTCCCAGGCCGCCGATGATCTCGACGTTCTGCTGAAATGTCTTTCCGAAGCCGATGCCGGGATCGAGTATTATCATTTCTTTCCTGATGCCGGCCTGCGCCGCCTTTGCGCACACATCGCCGAAGAACTCCGATATCTGTTCTATAACGTTGCCGGTCATCGTATCATCACGCATTGTTGACGGGGTCCCGTGCATGTGCATCAGAACAATCGGAACGCACGCAGATGCGACGACCTCGGCCATCATCGGGTCCCCGAGACCGCTGACGTCGTTTATCATTCCGGCGCCGGCGTATATCGCCTCTTCCGCCGTCCCCGCGTGCATGGTGTCCACCGATATGGGTATCTTCAATGACGGGGCG
>JAIRTZ010000116.1 GCA_031254685.1 Methanomassiliicoccaceae archaeon | reverse complement strand
CTCCAAGGTCGACAAAGCATCGCTGAAGGAGATCGACGATATGATCGCGTCCGGGGTCATCTCCGGCGGGATGATACCGAAAGTGGAGGCATGCCAGAAGGCGCTGCTGGAAGGGGTCGCCGCGGTACGCATGGTGAACGGAAAGGACGAGCGCTCGATAGTATCGGACGTGATGTCCGGGAAGCCGCACGGCACATTGATAACGAAGTGATCGAATGAACACAAAAGAGAAGACATTGAAATTCCTGTTCGGGAACTACGGACGCATGGACGTATGCTTCACTCACGGTAACGGCGCATACCTGTACGATACCGAGGGAAAACGCTATTTGGACCTCGTGGCCGGGATCGCCGTCAATTCCATAGGATACAACCATCCGAAGTGGGCGGAGGCGGTATCGGAACAGGCGTCGCGCATGGCCCATACGTCAAATCTGTATCAGATCAAGGAACAGGCGGACCTCGCGGAAAAACTCGCATCCGTGACCCCGAAGGGCATGACGAAATCGTTGTTCGTCAACAGCGGCGCGGAGGCGAACGAGGGCGCGCTGAAGCTCGCCGTCCGTTATACGAAACGCGGCCGCGTTCTCTCATCGCTGAATTCATTCCACGGGCGTCTCGCGGCGTCGCTCGGAGCGACGGGGCAGACGAAATATCAGGAATCGTTCGAGCCGCTGATACCGAAATGTTTCGATTATTTCAATTTCGGCAACATCGAAGATATGAAATCAAAGATAACGAAGGACACTGCGGCGGTGATAATCGAACCGATACAGGCCGAGGGAGGCGTTCAGCTGGCGTCGAAGGAGTTCTTCAAGGCGGTACGCGACGTTTGCGACGACAACGGGACGTTAATGATCGTCGACGAAGTGCAAACGGGCATAGGCCGCACCGGCAAATGGTTCGGCATTCAGAATTACGATGTGGTCCCGGACATCATGACGCTTGCGAAAGCACTGGGCGGCGGCATCCCGATCGGTGCGATAGTCTCCACGCCGGAGATATCCTCGGTATTGGTCCCGGGCACCCACGGCACAACGTTCGGAGGCGGGCCGCTGGCGTGCGCCGCCGCATCCGCGACATTGGACATAATCAAGGACGAGAAGCTGGTGCAGAATGCAAGAACGCTGGGAAAGAAATGGATGTCCGACCTGAAAAAGATAAAGAGCAGCGATATCGCAGAGGTGCGCGGTCTCGGCCTCATTATCGGGATCGAGATGAAGACGCACGCGAATGACGTGAAGGAGCACGCGCTGAAGAACGGCATACTGGTGAACGTGTGCCATTCGAACACCGTACGCCTGATACCTCCGCTGATCATCGATGAGAACGATGCGGACAAATTCACAAGCCTGCTGAGCGCTTTCCTGTCGAAGTACAATTAAGTACCCGTACTATACAAACGCAATGCATTTTGTCTGTAATAGGACATATATAGTCGAAACTCCTGTACTGCGGTATGGCAAAAAGTTCTTCAAAGGAAAGTCTCGCGGAGAAGACGAGATCATACATCGACGCACACCCCAGCATCAAGGACTGCGTATCGAAAGGGCTGGTGAGCTATTCGTCATTGGCAAGACTCATAATGAAGGACCTCAGCATCGACAACGAGGAGGCGGTGATGATCGCCTGCAGGCGGTACGCAGACAAACTGTCCGTAACCTCGGACCACGAGAAGGACATATTGAAGATCCTCAAGGACAGCCGCCTCGAGATGAGAACGAAGATCTGCATCGTAACGGCAAAGAACGATTGGACGGTGCTCCATAAGATGGACAATCTTTTCAAGGACCTGTGGAATGAGAACTCAATAATGCAGGTCGTCCAGAGCGCATCGGCGGTCACGATAATCGCCGATCGTTCGCTGAAGGACAGGATAACGGATACCGTCGGAAGGTTCAACGTCATCAAGATACGGGAGAATCTCGTAGAGATCGCAGTGAAGAGTCCCGAAAAGATCGTCGATACGAGCGGCGTCATAGCATACCTGATCACGAACCTCTCGGATGCGGGAATTAACATCGAGGAGACCGTAAGCTGCCACACCGATACGATATTCATAGTCAAGGAAGCGGACATGATAGACGCGTATTCGGTATTGACGAGATGCATACAGAGCGCAGAATCGACGGTGAAGGGATAAGAGAGAGCCACTGGAGAGATTTGAACTCCCGGCCTGCTGATTACAAGTCAGCCGCTCAACCGGTCTAAGCTACAGTGGCGTTGCCATCGTGTATGACCGTTCCGTTTTTATTACTTTGCATCCTTTGACCGCGCAAGAAAAGAAGTTCCCGCACGCAGATGCGACCATAAGTTTTATTAAAGGCAGTTTATTAAGGCTGTCAGTTAACATTCGATGTTATTACGGTGATATATAATGGCAGCAGCTAAAAAAGGTTCGATCGGCAAGGGGGATCTTGTCTTCGTCGACTATGACGCATTCATTGCGGATAACGGTAAACTGTTCGACACAACGATGGCGGAATCGGCCAAGAACGCCGGATTCTTTGACGAGAAGTTCAACTACTCGCCTGAGCCGGTGCTTCTCGGCTCCGGAAAGATGTTCGAGGCGCTTGAGAAGGCGATCGAGGGCGCAGCGGTAGGCAAAGAGGCGGAAGTGACGATACCGTTCGCGGACGCCGCCGGCGCAAGGGACCCGAAACTCGTGGAGATCCGTCTGATAAAGGAGTTCCACAAGCAGGAGATCAACCCGTACCCCGGGCTCGAGGTGCAGCTGGGCAACAAGAGAGGAACGGTCATGTCGGTAGGCGCCGGACGCGTGAGGGTGGATTTCAACAACCCGCTCGCGGGAAAGGACCTGATCTACAAGTTCACCGTGCGCGAAGTGGTCGTGGACAAGATAGAAAAAGCAAAGGCCGTCGTTAAGATGACCATCGGTACGTCGGACGGTTTCGAATTCACGATAACGGAGGAGAAGGTCACCGTCATTCTCCCCGAGTTAACGAAATTCGATCAGTCGTGGCCGGTAGCAAGGTTCAGCGTCGTCGCACACCTCAGGAAGGTTGCCGAAGTGGACACGATAGAGTTCGTCGAAGTTTGGTCGCTGGGCGAGAAGAAGGAAAAGAAGAAGGAAGAGAAGAAGGACGGCGAGCCCGCCGAAGAGAAGCCCGCGGCGAAGCCGAAGGCCCCCAAGAAGGAAGCGAAAGCGGAAGACGGAGCCGTCAAGAAGGAAGCTAAAGCGTCCGCATCGACGGTGAAGAAAGAGACCGCAAAGCCGAAGGCCGACAAGGCCAGCGTCAACAAGGCCACAAACCCGAAGAACATGGGCAAGAAAGAGAAATAAACCCCTTAGCGAAACAATTTCAAAAAACCTTTAAAATATTTTCACGGTCGGGTGGCCTAGTCTGGATATGGCAGCAGCCTCCTAAGCTGCAGGCCGGGGGTTCGAATCCCTCCCCGATCGCTTATCTTTCCGATCTTTATACGTGCAGTTCCACCGAATAGAAAAAGAAGCACGTCGTCTTTAAAACATTTTACGCTATTGGGAAAATGTCTTATGTTGCGTCCAAAAGATATCAAAAATAGACTCCATCAAAACGGACTTGTTCAAAACGGCCTATATGCCTGGGGAGGTCCAAAAAGTAGTGTGTGGATGGAATTATTGACCGCAATCTTTCCGACAGGTGATGATGGGGTCATATCCAGTTTTACTCTTGTTGATGGTATACTAATAATAACCGAGACTGTGAAAGACAAGATTTTGATCGATGAGGCCATTCGTATCGAAAAAAATGAAGTTAAAGAGGTAAAACTGAAGAGTGGTACATTCGGTGATACGATACTTGTTATTAAATTTAAAGACGACAAGATATTTGAATATCTCATTCAACAGGACGTTAAACAAAAAAAAAAGATGGTTGATATCTTCAACTCTAATTGCAGAGGATTTGAATATTTTTAATCCTAGGGCCGGAGAAGGATCAGAATGGA
>JAIRTZ010000028.1 GCA_031254685.1 Methanomassiliicoccaceae archaeon | reverse complement strand
CGTGAGGCAGCGAACCATCATGCGGACAGCGTCGCCGGTGTGATATCGAAGGCGCTGGCGGATGCGAAACTGTCTCTTAACGATATAGACGTCGTGGCGTTCTCCAAGGGCCCCGGTCTGGGGCCGTGCCTGAGGGTGGCGGCGACCGCCGCCCGCGCCCTGTCAGCAAGGCTTGACATTCCGATAATAGGCGTGAACCACTGCGTCGCGCACGTGGAGATAGGGAATGCGACGACCGGATGCAAAGACCCGGTGCTTCTGTATGCGTCCGGAGGGAACACACAGATAATCGCGTTCGCGAACGGAAAATACCGTATTTTCGGAGAAACGCTGGACATCGGCATCGGCAACATGTTCGATAAGCTCGGGCGGGAGCTGGGGCTCGGTTACTACGCGGGGCCGACGATCGAGAAGCTGGCCAGGGACGGCAATGAATTGCTGGACATCCCGTATTCCGTGAAAGGGATGGACATGGCGTTCTCCGGCATTCTCACTGCCGCCGTGACGTTAAGGAAGAAAGGGCACAGGCTCGAGGACATTGCGTTCTCCGTTCAGGAGACGTCGTTCGCGATGCTCGCCGAGGTCACCGAGAGGGCGATGGCGCACGTCGGCAAGTCCGAGGTGCTTATGGGAGGCGGCGTGGCGCAGAACTCCAAGCTCAGGGATACGATATCCAGAATGGCCGAAGAACGCGGCGCGAAGATGTTCGTCCCGCTTCCGAGGTTATGTATCGATAACGGAGCGATGATCGCGTGGCTCGGCCATCTGATGTATGATTCGGGCGTAAGGATGACGATGAACGACACCAAGGTGGAGCAAAGGTTCAGGACCGACGAAGTGGACGTCACTTGGCGCTGATCTGCTGTCCGACGATACTGTCAAGCGCCTCGAGGAACTTCTTTTCGTTCCCGTGAGGGAACCATGCGCCCGCCGCGATGTTATGGCCGCCCCCGCCCCCGCCGGCATGTTCGCCCGCCTTCCGCATGGCGACGGAAAGGTCAACACCTTTCCTCAGGATCGCGTGCGTGCATCTCGCGGAAGCTTTCGTGACATTCTCGAAAGTACTGCAGCCGATCGTCGGTTTATCATTATCGGCGGCGAATCTCATGAGCACCTCGCATATCGTCCCCGTGAATCCGCCGGCGTCGTTGTCGAAGAATTTGATGTTCTTCATCACGGTAAGCCCCTTCTTATCGATCTCGCCGAGGACGGAGACGATCATCTCCTGCATCTCCGCATCCTTGGCGACCGCATCGGCCATGCATTTCCTGTCGCCGAGACCCAATCCCACGCCCGCGCCTCCCATGCCGGACTTTCCGCATGAGTTCAGGAGGGACGCGAACGTCACGGCGTCAATGTTCCAATCTTTCAATATATATTTATGACCGCAGACCTCCTCGATCACCTCTTTCGGAACATCCTGCATCAGGAGTTTCGCGGCTATCAGCGAAGATAATTTCCTTCTTTCCGCATCATTCAGGTCGGATGACGACCTTGCGGCGTCTATCGAGGCGTCCCTGAGCAGCGCCGCGACGCCGTCAACGTTCCCGCTGACGCCGCGCATGTACGGTTCCGTCGATCGGTAGAGGGAGCTCATCAGAGGCCCCGGGGGTATGAGCGAACCGTCCGCGCATTTGATGTACCCCCTTCGTTTTCCCTCGGCGAAAAGATATTCGTTGATCCCCGTAAGTCCTTTCAGATGTTGCTTGTCGCCGACGATGCCGGCGAACGCCACTTGGACAAGGTCCCAATTGTCGCTGTTCACGGCGACCGAGAACAGCATCGCGACGGACGCGCCGCACCCGCCGTCCTGCCCGTCGATGCCGAACGAGTGCGGATTGGTGTAGAATATCTTCTTTGCGGCGGTGTCCCCGCGGTGGTGGTCAAGCACGATCACATCGGCGTCGATGCCGTCAAGCGTTTCAATGTACGAGGCGCCCATGTCGGCCACGATGATGCACTTCGCGCCGCATTCGGTTATCGATCTCACGGTGTCGTTGTTCAGAGTGCTCAGAAGCGTCAGCTTGAACCCTCTGCCGGCGCGTGCAAGCGTTTTCGCCAGTATTATCGCAGCGGAGATACCATCGGCGTCGTGATGCGAGAATATGTGAAAATCATCATGCGATGCGGCGGCATCCGCCGCAGAAGAAAGATTTGAAAAAAGTTTGAGGACGCGGTCGTCCATGGGACCTCTCACTTGAGCATGATCTCTGCTGTCTTGAGAGAATACTTCCAATCGGCCGGAAGGACACCGTTGTCCTTGTAATAGTGTTCCAGTCTTCTGATCTTTGACTCGATCAACTGCAATCCGCGTCTGTTGGAGTGGTCCCCTTTGTTAAGTTTCACGTGGACGTTCAGCGCGATAGCGCGCCTCATCAGGCTGGAAAGGTCCTCGGGTAATGCGGGGGCTACGCCCTTTTCCTTCATTATCTCCGTTATGCATTTCCCAGTCAGGAGCTTCACGTCCGGTATTCCGTATTGATCCCTCAGCGTGAGCCCTATCCTTGCCGATGTGTAACCGTCCTTTGCCATCTTGACTATGAGGTCCTCCGCCTCGGCGGCGCTCACGGTGACCCACGCGGGGTTCTCCGAGACCATCGGGCGTGCTGAACACGATCTTCCTTTTCTTCTTGCGTGCATTCTTGCCATTACTGATCCTCCGAATCATTCATTTATGCGGCTAGGCTTGTGCGGTTACATTGATGCTAATATAAAAACCTGATTAATGGGCGCATATAGAACAGGCGCGTTCTAATAGGAACGTATATCCTTATTTTCGTTCACGGACGGACCTCGCCCACTCCAGGACGCCGTCGTACTCGGAGCGTTCGAACGCCAAATTGCCGGGCAATTCGGCGAACATCTCCGATCTCATCTCGCCGTCCGCTTTCTTATCTTTCAGGATCGCAGCGCACACATGGCAGCCGTCCGCCTCTTTTACCGAAACGATATCGATCGCGTATCCCGATTCTTCCGTATATTCGCGTTCTGCCGCGTCTGTGACGCTTTCGTTATCGTTCATCTTTCCGCCGGGCATCTCCCATCCGTTCCTTTTCGGGTTGAAGACCATCAGGAACTCATTCCCGAGGAATGCGACAGTATAGACCGTGCTCATCGCAACGCCTCGACGACGATCATCGCGTGCGCCTTCTCGAACGGTTCCAGCGACCGCATATCCAGTATCTTCATTCCGCGTTCGATCAGGCGCTCCCTCGCTTTCTCGAATATCCTCTCCGGCGGGGCGGTCACATCTTCGGATCTTGCTTTGATGGACACCATTCCGTATCTCGCGGAGAAACGGTCCATGTTGTCGGCGAGCATGTCCGCCTGCCCCTTCTGCGCAACGTCCTGATAAACAACGTCGATATCATCGGCGGCGAACGCATATCCGTCGGGAACGGCCGCGTCGCCGAGTATCGGCATCATATTCTTTCGGGATGCGCATACGTCGACAAGATCGCGGAACGAACGCTGCGATATCTCGACGCAGCATATCCTTCCGCTGACGGCGATATCGGAGAGGTGACTGGCGGTGGTGCCGCTCGCGGCACCGAGATAAAGGATATTGCCTGAACCCGTGAACGGAAAGCATTTGCCGCCGAGGCAGAGGTACGCGGAAAGTTTGCTTCTGTGCGGCGACCACTCGCGATACTCCTTTCCGCCGATGTTCAGCAGACGCTCCCCGTACACGCGCTTTCCCGGGTCCGACGATAACGTAACGGGTCTTCCGTCGACGTATCTGAGAAGGTCTTCGTGCGTCATCATCGTAAGAGATGCGTATGTAATAGATAAAACATCAGCGAATTGATATATACGCCGCCGTATCTATTCGCAATGATGATGAACATCCTCAGCGAGATAGCCTGCCGTATCCGAAACGCGATAGCATTGATACCGGATGCGGAAACGAGAGGAAAGGAAATATGCGTCGGCCGCGACGGGACGCCGACGACGCACATAGACAAGATAGCGGAGAATATCGTTCTCGCTTATCTTCAGGAAAAGAACATACCTCTCAACGTACTGAGCGAGGAGATAGGTTTCGTCGACAACGGAGCAGAAGAAACATTGGTGCTCGATCCGATAGACGGCACCACGAACTCGGTCATCGGAGTGCCTTTGTATACGGTCTCGATGGCTATCGGAAAGACCGCGCTGAGGGATGTGCACACAGCGTTCGTGGAAAATCTTGTGACCGGCGACAGATATACGGCGGAGAAAGGAAAGGGCGCATACCTCAACGGCAATCGGATCCACGCGAAGAAGCGCTCCGTTCACGACAGCATGATGATGATGATCTACCTCGGGAACGGGGCGCATCCGGACTCGTTCGCGCTTGCGAAACGCATGAAATCGTCGAGGGCGTACGGATGCGCGTCCATAGAGATGGCATTGGTCGCCACGGGTGCGGCGGACGGTTTCCTGATGAATGCGGAGAACAACCGGCGTTCCATACGCGTGATAGACATAGCGGCAAGTTATCTTCTGGTTAAGGAGGCGGGCGGCGAGATATACAATCTCGACGGGACGGAATTCGACATGCCGTTCGACCTGGACCACAGGTCGAATTTCCTCGCGGTCGGGAATCGCGATGTATACGATCTGGTGATGTTCGGGCCGCACGGGCTGGCCAAGAAGCACAAGCACAGGTACGGGATATACGCGAACATGAGCATTCCGATATCCGTCGGCGTGACGAGGCGCGTGCTCAACGCGCTCGCCGGGGAGGACGTGATATTGGAGAGCGAGATCGCGGCCGCTCTCGGAAAGGAAGGGCCCGCCATAGGGGAGATGGACGTCGACATCCTGATAACCGTGGGCGGCGACGGAACGATACTGAGGGCGATGCAGAGGAACAACGCGTCGATATTCGGAGTGAACGCAGGCGGTGTGGGATTCCTGGCGGAGATACCGGTGGACGGTATCGAAGAGGGCATCGCAAGGCTGAGGGACGGAAGGTACAGGGTGGACGAACGGCTGAAGCTTCAGACGGTGTTCAACGGAAAAAGAATGGCGGACGCGGTGAACGAGGCGGTGATCCACACGGACTCCGTGGCAAAGATCAGGCAATTCCGCGTATACGTGGACGGCCGCCTGGCGACGGACCTCAGGGCGGACGGCGTGATAATATCGACGCCCACCGGATCGACATGTTACGCGATGAGCGTCGGGTCGCCGATAATCGATCCGCGCGTGAACGCGCTGGTGATGGTGCCTATGGCGGCGTTCAAGTTCGCCGCGCGCCCCATCGTGATACCGACGTCCTCGAAAATAACCGTGGAATTGGCAATGGACAAAGGATGCCTCCTTGTGGTGGACGGCCAGGAAGAATATCCGATCCCGGGGTCGTCAAGGCTCGAGTTCACGATGTCATCGAATTACGGAAGGTTCATACGGTTCGATGACGATTTCTATTCAAGGATACATGAGAAGTTAGAGAGCGGACTATGAAAAAAGTAAGCGCGATATCATGGGAGCTCATCGATGCGATAAACGAATCGGCGAGAGCGTGCTATCCTCAGGAATTCCTGTGCCTTTCGAGGCACAACGACGGCGTGGTGGACGAGCTGCTGCTGATCCCGGGAACAGTGTACGGGGACAGTCACGGATTCCTGAACATGTGGATGTCGCCGATCAATGCGTCGATAGCCGGTACGGTGCATTCGCATCCCGGATACCGCAACGAACCGTCGGACGCGGACATAGATTTCTTCAGCTCATGGGGCGGGATACACATAATCACGTGCCAGCCGTACAACAGGTCAAGCTGGAAAGCGTACGATTCGAACGGTTACGAATTGAAAGTGAATATGGTTGACTGAGACCGGGAAAATTTACTTTTTTCACGTCATTTTTATCATCGCCGATGAGTGTCTGCTGGCTGTCTGACGGTATCTATATGAGGTCATAGTACTATCTAAAAACATGCTGGACATACCAAAAACATAGGAAAACTATATATATTATCCAAATAAATATTGCCTTGCGCTCCGCAAGGGGCGAAATGTCAGAGGGATGTAAATGGCAATGGAAAAAATAAGCACAGACAAGGCGAGACAGATCGCCAGGATCAAGGGATTACAGCCGGGCCTCGTGAAGGGTACGAAGGGCGTACAGTTCACCAAGGGAAAGAACACAAGACTCCAGGTCATCGGTTGGGATGATTTCGAGAGAGCGCTCGCTACGAGACAGCTCGCTGTCTTCGAGAGCGGCGGCTGGATGAAAATAATGAAAGCATAAATCTTTCAAAACACACACAGCCTCTTGAATAAACTCCTTACCCTTTCTATTATGTTTTTATAGGAACACGTGTTCTCGCATCAAAGTGCAGGGGTTACCGAGCTTGGCCAAAGGTGATAGGTTCAGGGCCTATTTGCGTAGGCATTCGAGGGTTCAAATCCCTTCCCCTGCACCAAATCATACTGGCTCACCCCTCGAAATCCTGTTGTCAACAGGGCAGGGGTTTTCTCTCTTTACTTGTTCAAAGTAAGCATCAAACATCTGAGCGCCGTTACTGACAGGCACACTGGCACGATACCACATTCTCGCACAGGTCCTCCGGAGAGTATGATTTCCTATTCTGCGGCCGATCCCGGCACGTTTCGCTACGCGCAGCACAATGTTGTTTATCGCCGAATCTTTGTACGAACCGACGCTCTTGTTACGATGATAGACAAGCAATTCCTTCGGAGGATTAGCAACGTTCTTCATTCTTCCGTCAGATCGACCCTTCGCAAAGCACTGCCCAGAATATTATTTCGCACTGCGTCCTGTCAAAGTCAGGTTACACGGCTTCCCGATCGCTCATCTTTTGAAATACATTTGATTTTTGCTTGTCGGCTTACCAGGTTCCGTGAGCGATACCAGGCCGGCCTCCAAAGCCGGCCTTAGATAATTGTTGCGGAACGCATCACGCGACCGTAAGTTCAAACGTTCCATCAACTGTGCCGCGCTTTGAGGATATGTTTCTAACACTTCCAAAAGTCCGCGCATTCTTGCGTTAATACTGTTGATATGTTTCTGCGCATCGGAAACGATGGCCTTTACCGCATCGAGTATCGCTTTCAGCATGTAAAGTATGAATTCATTCGAACTCACATTTTTTGTAGAAGTTCTTATTGCGTTATAATATTCCGCTTGCCGTTCGCGTATTATGCTTTCAATCGGTATCCATGCGAAGATAGGCCTCCAATTCATCAGAATTGCGGTCTGCCACATTCTCCCCATCCTTCCGTTGCCATCACGGAACGGGTGGATGAACTCCAATTCATAATGAAATACACTGGATATTATGAGCATGTGCGCTTTCGATCCTCTGAGCCAGCTGAAGAGATCATTCATAAGGCCGGGCACCAGATCGGGCAACGGAGCGGAATAGATCCTTTGACCGTCACTTGCAAAAACACCCGCTCGGACCGTTCGGAACCTACCGTTCTCTTCTATGAGTCCGCCCATCATGATCCTATGTATGCGCAAAAGTTCCTTCATATCGAACGCATCGACGTTCTCCAATTCTTTGTATGCGGCATGCGCATTCTTCACCTCGAGTATCTCGTCCGGAGGGCCGAGGACCTTCTTCCCGTCTATTATGTCGGTCACTTGGTCCAATGTCAATGTATTATTCTCGATCGCAAGCGACGAATGGATCGTCCTTATGCGCCCCGCTCTGCGCAGGCGCGGTAACTTTTCCAGTTTCTCAAGGCTACCGATACGCCCCAGTAGCTCGGATATCTCTGACGTAAGCTGCATCATATCATCGGTCAGGCTGAACGGCGGAACGTATCCCATATGCTGTCGTCTCCTTTTCGTATTCCTCTTAATACATGTCTATTTAAATATCTTACGCATTATCTTACACACAATCTTACATATTATTCACATGTATGATGCATCATAATATTTTTTACGATCTTTTCGATCATATCATTTTCTACACGGGTCTTCATACAGTATTTCTCTTTACTTAAATATCTTACACATTATCATACATATAATCATACACACTTTCAGACTGAGAAAATGCGGTCGGCCTGAGGTCCGAATCCTTCCCCTGCACCATAATGTTTTGACTCTCGTCCTCCCTCTATCATTTGTAGAATCTTTAGGCACATATACTAAAATACCATACTTCTGTATGTCCAAGAGTAAGTCCTGAACGGGGTCGTTACAATTACGCGGCGACTTTCCTGCTCTTGCGGGTCAAAAACCCTTCAGGCCGTGGATTCCTTTATTTTCACAATGAACCGCGCTGCCATTGTTCTATATTCGGGTTAAGGTAGCGTCCATGTTTGAGCGACCTTCCGATCTGTATCGCCGCCCCCGGACACCTGTGCACGCACGCGAGACATCTTTCGCATCTGTTCTCGGTCCAATGGGGTCTGCCATCCTTCATCTTTATTATGTTCATCTGACACGCCGCTTCGCACACAGAACAGCCTGTGCACTCGTCCGTTACGCGAAATCTCTTTGTTCTGCGTCCGTATTTATACCACGGATATCCTATAGCGGATACCGCCGGCGCGATCAATGATCGTTTCTCCTTATGCGCATTCTCCGCAAGGAGGCCCGGTATCCTTTCTATGTAATTGTCGGCTTCATTGAGCATACGCATCTGTTCATCTTTCGGAGGTACTTTGTAAAACAGGACATAATTGTCCGGCATCCTGATCTCTAATTGATGCGTGACCGTGATACCTTTTCTTAAGAACTCCTTCTCAAGCATCCTTGATGCATTTCCGGCCCCTTCGCCGTATGTGCATACCGAGAATATCTTCTCAAAATTCTGAAACTCTGTTTTTTTTATGAATTCGCTTATCAGCGTGGGGATCCCCCAGAAATATACCGGGCACACTATGCCTACCGGTCTGCCGGAAGCGTCTATCTTACTATCCTTGTAATCCGTTACTGGAACAACGGGCAGATCGAGCATTACGCCCAATCTTTCCGCTACATATCTGCTGTTCCCGGTCCCGCTGAAATATAGGATCATGTCACACCTCTAACTTTACGAAAATAAATATTTTGTCTCACAAAGACGGTATAATTCAAATCAAATCCTTCGGATCCAATACAGATTGTTATTAAATATGAGGCATTTTCTGGCTGAGCCGGCGGGAAAACCGTCTCAAAAATCCCTCCTCTGCACCAATATGTTCTCCCTTAGGTTATGGATCCTGTTGCAAGGTGTTTTGAAAAGAGGTTTTCCTTGCAGCGAATGAGAAAGGACTTCGAAAAGATAAGGATCAGCGCTCGTTCCTTCGTCTTCGGCCAAGCTTCGGAACGGGTCGTCAATGCTGTCGGAAGGGCCGCTCGACAAAACTTATCATCCGTTCGGCGCTAGTGATAAATAACCAGATAACGATACACAGAAACGGCTGAACGCTCAGGCATCACCACTGCCGGAACGCGATCCATCGGAATCAACGAAGGAATGCGAAGAAGGATCTTTTTATGAAGACTGCACACAAGTGTATCTCGGCAATAATCGCAGTACTGTTCATAGTGTCTGCGGTAGTAATGGCGGCCTCCGACGAGGGGAGGGAGAGAGGCTCAGGCCTCACAGATAACATGATCATAAGCGCGGACCCGTTCGTCCCGGTGACGAACATAACAGGGATACCGACATCAACGACAGTAGGTTCTTTTAATCTCACAGGGACGGCGGCGCCGTCCGACGCGACCAATCAGAATATAATGTGGAGCGTCAAGAACGCCGGAACAACGGGCGCGTCCGTATCAGGCAACACACTGACAACGACGGCACCCGGAACCGTCACGATTACGGCGACGATATACGGCGGCACACTTTACGGGGTCGAAAATGATTGGGCGTCCGTATCTGCCGGCAGGTCTCACACAGTAGCGGTCAAGAACGATGGCACGCTGTGGACATGGGGTCTGAACTTTTACGGACAGCTCGGCGACAACAGCACAGTAAATAAACTCGTACCGACAAAGATCGGATCGGACACCGACTGGGCGTCGGTATCTGCCGGTTATAATCACACGGTCGCGATGAAGACGAACGGCGAACTGTGGGTATGGGGCTATAACTATTACGGACAGCTCGGCGACGGCACCACAGAAAATAAACTCGTACCGACAAAGATCGGATCGGACACCGACTGGGCGTCTGTATCTGCCGGTTGTCATCACACGGTCGCGATCAAGAAGAACGGCGAACTGTGGGCATGGGGTCTCAACGAGTTCGGACAGCTCGGCGACAACAGTACAACAGATAAACTCGTACCGACAAAGATCGGATCGGACACCGACTGGGCGTCTGTATCTGTCGGTCAGTTTCACACGGTAGCGATCAAGACGAACGGCGAACTGTGGGCATGGGGCTATAACTATGACGGGCAGCCCGGCGACGGCACCACAGAAAATAACCTCGTACCGACAAAGATAGGATCGGACACCGACTGGGCGTCTGTATCTGCCGGCGAAAG
>JAIRTZ010000008.1 GCA_031254685.1 Methanomassiliicoccaceae archaeon | reverse complement strand
GCCATTGTTGTTTTTCATATGATTTAACATTGGAAAAAAAACCATTTACTCTTTTTCCTTTATTGAAATGTGCGACGCTAAGCGTATTTTGACATGTCCGTAAATAGCTTGCGCTGAAATAGGTCTGTACCTGCATCCGCCGTTGTTCATGGAACAACCAAATTTCCTTAGGCGGTATGATCTGGCAATATGACTTTTCGGGCTTGGATCTCGGGAACATCTCTGTAATTTTACTAGGCGGTAAGGTCCGCGAAAAAAAATGGCGGTATCGTCCCTGTCCTTATCCACTCATAACGGCGTGCAGGTATCGGATGGGATGTCCGCATCGAGACGATGCGGACTTACGTAGTCCTGAACGGCCTTTGGATCTTAAGGGTCGCGTATATTACCATCTGCATCTTCCTCGACGCCGTTATGAGAGCCTTCTTCACACCCATCTCCGGGAGTTTTCTGTTGTAATATCGTGTGATCGCTGAATCGCAGTATTGAATATGTGTCAATGTCACGCGTTCCATGATCATCCGCATCATCTTGTCACCTTCTTTTGTCATGCGGCCGCGACGTTCCTTCCCGCCGGAATCATGCACCCTCGGCACCATCCCAAAGTACGCGCACAGTTTTTCGGGATCATCGAATCTGTCGATGTCGATGATCATCGACATGATCTGGATCGCCGTCTGCCTTCCCACTCCGACTATCTTTTCCAGCAATCCAACGTTGTTGCCACCAGGCATCCTGAATCCGATGTTCTTTGCCACCGAATCTCTCTCGGTCAGAAGCTCTTCGAACATGTTCAATCGTCTCTGCAATGTAAGGTCCTCGGGCCACGCCTTGCGGATGTATTCTCTCGCTATCCTAGTCTTCAGGTCGCTGAATACATAAGGCAGCGGCTGGCAGTTCCTTTCCAGATGAGATCGTATCCGTCTCGATTCGTCGCCGATCTTCGCCGAGACCTCTTCGCGGTATCTGCATATGTCCTTCAGTTCGCACTGTTCGCGTGTCGGGATGAAGGACATCTTGAGTTCGTCGATTTCTTTTTTCTTCCACAATCTGAGCATTATTCCGATCGTTCTTGCATCCTTCTTGTCCGTCTTCTTTGTGGAATCGGTAACAACCTTCAGACTCCTTGCGTGGACCACGTGCGCCTGTATCCCGAGGTCATCAAAATACCTGTAAACCGGGTACGCATATGTTGACGACTCCATCATAACGCAGTATTCGTGATTCCCCATGAAGTCGCGGATGGCCGCTAGGCCGTCCGCGCTTGAGGGCACTTCCATCTCTTTCAATACCTTTCCGCCTGCGGATATCACGCAGGCCGTTGTGTTCTTTTTATGTACGTCTAAACCAATGTATCTCATGCGGCATTCGCTCCTTTTGTTTGGTTACGTAAGTAACGAATGTCGCACTTTTCAATTCTTGGTCATTTCAAATAACGTCAACATAAGGTCGAGTTTTTTTTGAAAAATTAAATAATGACAATGTAATGACACTCTTGTGTCGCTCGGTAAAGATTCTATCAGAGTAACAGTCTGCCCTTGGTGTGGATTTTCCACCTTAGCAAAATGGCCTCCATATTTGACGAGATGTGATGGGTGTGGAACCAAGTATTCACCCATCCGTGTTGGTAAAAGCGGAATAAAGATAGAGATCCTTGTACCCGCAAAGAGCATAGCATTAAAGAATAAGAATAGGAACAAACTAATCCAAACACAAAGTGAAACTATGCACATCCGAGGGCATTTCGCTGGATTCTCTTATCTCAAAGAGGCATCGGAACAAATTGCGATGTGCCCCTGGTGCGGTTGCAGCGAATCTAATTTTAAAGCGGATTTGCCGGGAAAAAATTTTGAATGTAAAGAATGCGGCACGAATTATTGGTCAGACTGGACTTGGATCATGGTTCCCAAGAGGAGCATCGAGTCGAGAGATAATAATGTAAATTATCAAGCCTCTTTGTCAGAAAGGGATGCGCATATACGTTGCGTTGCAGATGATACCCTTAGATGGGTCGTATGTCCGTGGTGCCGGAATCCTATGCCCAAGAATAGACCGACTAATATGTCCGAATGTAAAGAATGCGGTACAGTATTTCCATCACACATAACATTATCAGATGTACCAAAAAGAGCAATAGAAATGAAAGACAAGAATGTAGACAAACATATCGGCTGATTGGATATGCACCATAAGTGGCAGGAAAGAAAGATTAATTGAAATACGAATTAACAATTGTGAAAAACACCGATCGATAAAAATTTTCGACCGTTTTTCTATTGTTTTTGATTAGCGTAATTAGTTAATGTAATTGCGTTACTAAGTTAATTAATTACATAGTGTCTCAAAACACATATTAACAATGTTAATTATTTGATGCAGGATGCGCTTAACGCTGCCGGCGGTCTCGATCTTTATGTACCCGGCGCCGTGATCTCGCCCGAAAAGCGTTATTTAACGGCGTGAAACCGTCAAATACGCTGTTTATCGCGTTTTTATCGTATTTGTGCATAAATTGGGTAGGATTTTCGTGTAATTCGGGCATAATCAAGTTGATATTCGGGTAACCGTCGTGGACAAGAATATAGCCGGATATGAAGATAAATAGTAAAAATAAGCAAAAGAAGCGGAGTTCGATCGCTTTTTTGCGTTTCGACACGTAAACGGCGTTAATCAGCGTTATATCTTTTGTAACGCCGTTAATTTTTGTCAAAATCAGTGTGTGTAAATTAATTTAGGTGATTACGTTAATTGATATAATAGTATAATATGTTTGAATTATGATATTATTAACATTGTTAATGCGCGCTTGATCTGATGATTAACAATGTTAAATAATAGGTTTTTTGTATGTATGCAATTAATTAATGTAATACCTTTACATACTTTATTTTTATCGGATGTTGATTTTTTGATGTTTATAACGGCGTTAATGCTATCGTTCGGTTCTGCATCAGATATATGGTAGCTAAAAGCATACTAAATTGTATTATGATAGTTAACTATAAATAAGATATCTTATTAGGAATAATCGATGTTAATCATCAAACAATCATGAGGGAATAAACATGGGACGAAAAACTAAGTTGTTATCCATGGTGGCAATATCGATGCTTATCGCAGTTTCATTAGCTTCGGTCTTGCTCTATGTGAACAATAACGGCGGGTCCGATGACGGTACGCTCGGCGACCTCAGGGATCCCAGTTATTTTGAGGACAATGACTA
This sequence comes from Methanomassiliicoccaceae archaeon, assembly GCA_031254685.1. Classification (GTDB taxonomy): domain Archaea; phylum Thermoplasmatota; class Thermoplasmata; order Methanomassiliicoccales; family Methanomethylophilaceae; genus Methanomicula. Next base: position 5,139 of record JAIRTZ010000008.1, on the reverse strand, counting down.
CATTCCGATCTCCGATGAGACGGAATTCAGATCGATAGGCATCGATTCGGCATTCCCGATCGACGGGAAATATTATCTGACCGACAACATCGTGATGACCGGCGGCAACAAATTCGTCGGCGTCGGCACCTTGGCAGATCCGTTCACCGGCATTTTTGACGGCAACGGATACTACTTGAAGGCCAACGTCACGATCATGGGGTGGGGCACGGTCGAGGAGATGTCAAGAAGCTTCTTCTCATATGTCGGCGGAGACGCCGAGTTCTACAATCTGGGATCATATGAGAGCGAATTCACAATATTCGCGGCATCCAACCTTACACGCACAGGCGGTATCATCGGACACATCGCGAAGGGTGCGAATGTGACCCTTGAGAACTGTTATTACTACGGCACCAACAACGCCTCCCTTTTCGCGGCGTCAGGTATCGTATCCTCGGCAGGGGGCCTCGTCGCCCATTCGGAGGGTAACCTCACAATAAAGAACTGCTACAGCAACGGAGGATACTTCGCTATCGACGCGCGCGGCGTCGATGCATATTCCGGCGGCCTCGTAGGTTACTGCAGCGGCGACCTGACGATCGCCGACTCGTACAACAAGAGCTACATATACTCCGCGACCTCGAAATCTTCATCGATCGGCGGTCTCGTAGGATATATGCCGTCGGGAACGCTGATCATTACGAACTCGTACAACACCCGCACCGTAACGATACCTTCGCCTGACAACAATGTAACGCCTAAGGATCACGCCGGAGGCATTGTCGGGCAGAAAGCGAGCGGGGACACCTTCATAAGCCAGTGTTACAACACCGGGAACATAACGGCCCTCGGCTCCAACTCGCCCGTGGCCGCAGGCGGTATCGTCGGGTCACTGGGCACTAAAACGGGACCGGAGGACGGATACATCATAACGGACTGTTACAACACCGGCAAGGTAAGGGCTGCGGCCAACAACGCGAACTCGCACGCCGGCGGCATTCTCGGATTCTCAGAGGTCGCGGTCGATATATACAACTGCTACAGCGTCGGTTCCATCGATTGCGTCGGTAACGACCCGTCGAACACTAACGTCGGCGGAATATTCGGCAAACTGGACTGGGGCACGATCGAGAGCTGTTATTACCTCGAGGGATCCGTAAAGAAGAACGAGGTCGTGACCAACACCTTCGGAACCTCGATCGAAGTGATGATCGACGGGCTGTACGGTGAGGTCTCGGGAAGAGTGACGCATCAGGCATCCGGTTCCAAGACATCCGCTGAGATGGCGCCCGCGCTCGATGACGCACGCGACGGCAAGACGATATACTTCATAGGTACCGAGCGCGGCGTCCTCGGATGGAACTTCGAGAACATCTGGACCATCGTCGAGGGCGTCAACAACGGATACCCCATATTCGGCATATCGCCGCCTAAGGCCGACGTGACGTTCTATGACGCCGCGGACGAATTCGTCAGCAAGACGACGTTCCTCGCAGGGAACCCGATACCGAAGGCGGACATACCGTTGGTCAAACCCCTCCCGGGTTACGACTACGTATGGTGCACCGACCCCGGACGCAACACAGCGTGGGATTTCGAGACGATAGTTACAGAGAACATGAGCCTGTACCTGAAGTACATGAAGATCGACGGCGAATGGGCGACCGTGACGTTCTATGACGACGCGGACGAATACGTCACTTCGATCTACGTGCTTGTCGGTACGCCGATCTCATCGTCGAAGATACCGGCGACGGTACCCGGCGACGGATACAAAGCGGTCTGGTACACGGAGTCCGCGCGTGACAACGCATGGGACTTCGGTTCCGACGTGACCGGCGATATGGACCTGTACCTGCAGTTCGAAGAGAATGACGGAAAGGACCCGATCATCTGCATATGCGGCAAGGCCGACCATACGTTATGCATCCTCCTCCTGGCGCTCACCGCGCTGACGGCGCTTGTGATCATAGCGCTGATCTACTGGAGAAGGGATGAGCTCGAGATAGGCGAGATAGGCGTTCTGACGGCAACGGGCTCGCAGATCGCGCCCACGCCCTGGGTAAGGTACAACGGTGCCATGCTGAAGGCGGAAGAGGACTTCGAGTACTCGTACGGCGAGAACAAAGATGTCGGTGACGGTACAGTGACGATAACGCTTCTGAGCACGAAGAGGAAGGTCACGGTGTACTTCAGAATAATCGCCAAGAGCTGACGCAGGTCACGGGACCCGGAGGGGAGACCCTCCCGGCAAACTTTTTACCGTATCTATTTTTTCAAAGCATCGAACGATGATCATTCTTCGCACGCAAGCTTGTATTTGCGTCTGTCCCTTACGGTGGACGCTGCCTTTGCGCGGTCCTCCTTCTTCGGCATCAGTGCGAAGTATATGTCAACGAAGTCCTTCTCCGCAGTCCGCTTCCAGCAGTCCCTTCTCTTGTTCTTCGCGATGCAGTCGCTTATGTCCGTCGTATCCTCGATGCTCATGACCTTGATCCCGTATCCGGATTCGGTGCACACGAGGCACACGCCGGCCTCCGCCGGGAGCTCGTCATCAAGTTCGTACGGGCCTTCGAAAAAGTATCCGTTCATGTTTATCTTCTGGATCGTGCGGCTGCCTTCGGCCTTGATGGCCTTTTTGCTGGATTCGATCGGGCACGGAGCTTCTGACATAACGTATGTGAGCGCGTTTTCCGTAATAAAAGATATCTGCGGAGAAATGTGAAAAGTGTACATATTTTATCACAAATTTTGATGTTTGTTATGATTTATACACATTACTATCAGAATGATAGTTAACTATTTATAAGATAGTTGACGTAGTGATATTTAAGACCCGTCGCAACCGATTCTTTAAGACGGGTCGATCTCCCCTCGAAACCACTTAAAACTACTTACCTTCGATCTGTTTGTCCGGAACATTGCGCAGCAACCGTATCTTCATATCGCCCGTTCGTTCCCGGCGAAATCTGGACGTCCGCACCCGGCGTGCGCGGAATATTTGCGGACCTGCCGAAAGTGTACATATTTTATCACAAATTTTGATGTTTGTTATGATTTCTACACATTACTATCACTTTGATAGTAAGGTATTTATAAGATAGCCGTCGTAGGGATATTTAAGACCCGTCGCAACCAATTCTATAAGACGGGTCGATCTCCCCTCGAAACCACTTAAAACTACTTACCTTTGTTTGACGCGGATCACGAGATTATCTTGTACTCGCCCTCGGCGCCCGCGCCGCCCTCGGACCTGAACTCTATGTTCCTGCTCCTAAGGACGTCGGTGATCGTTTTCACGTGCAATCCTATCCCGAGGTTAAGGAATTGGTTCTCTATCACTTTCCGTCCGTCGACCTGCGCCTCCGGCTTGAAGTCCAGCGGCATGTGATTCGTTTTCAGCTGTATGCCGCATATATTGCATTCCTTGTCAAAGATCGGGCCTCCGGACTGACCTCTGATCCCCGGTGACGATGTTTCGACGTACAGTATGTCTATGCGCCCGTCGCCGCTCTTGCCCTGCGCAATGTTGCGCGTGTGCATCCCCTCTATCGGGAATAACGGCAGCGGTAACGTACCTTCCGCGAGCCTGAAGCTTTTCGACGCCTCGTCGAACGTCGCGTTGATCTTGGTGAACGGGAATCCCAGTTTGCACAGGCTCGTGCCGGGTTTCATCCTCGCCGGGTCCTTGATCGTCGGGTACTCGGTTATCCATTTCTTTTCGAACGGCTGCAGCCTTCCGACGGCGATATCTATCTTACGGTCGACGAACACGTCGTTCAGTCTCGCGGCGTCCCATCCCCACCAGAACGAATGGTTCGTTATCCACTTCGGGTCGATCTTCACCTTCGGGCGGTTGCGGTCGAAGACCTTGCCGGAATTCTGTTCCTCGATATCCTTTATCTTTCTGGCGTGGTCCTTGTACGCCATGAACGAATCGAAGATGTGGCCCGCCGTCAGTATCCATCCGTCGTCGTTGAGGATCACGAACGCGCCGCATGATGACGATACCGTCCCGTCATAAGTTCTCGTTGATGTGATGACGGGTCTCGTGAACTTCATCGCCTTTTCGCAGGCCTCTCCGAACATGCCACGTAAATGGGAAAGGGAGTATAAATGGTGCTATGTTTCGCGTCCCCGTCATTTAATGCCGAGCGCGATATCCTTCTGCCTCTGTTTCATCTGCATCGACCTTTCCGCCTTGATGTCCTTCTTGTTGTCGATATCCCTGCGCGTCCAGTACATCATCGTCGAGAACGTCGACGGCGTCGGCGTGAATATCTGCACCTGCTCCGGGTCTATATGCAGTTCCTTCGTCACGAATGTTCTGAGCTCTTCCATATGATGTTCGTAGCACCCGGGGTGCGCCGCTATCAGATAGTACGTGAGGAACTGTCTCTTTCCCTGTTCCGCGTTGGAGGCGTCGAACATTTTCTTGAAATCCAGCAATACCTTTCTTCCGGGCTTTCCCATGAGCTTCAGCACATCGTCCGAAATGTGCTCCGGCGCGACCTTCAGCTGCCCCGAGATGTTCTCTTTCACGATCCCGTCGAGATACGATTTTCCGCTGCGTTTGTCGCCGAGTATCATATCGTACCGTATCCCGGAGGTGACGAACACCTTTTTCACGCCGTCGACGCTGCCGATGCGTCCGAGCAGCGAGATCTGCCGTTCGTGGTCCACGGGCAGTCTTTCGCAGATCTTCGGGTATATGCACCGTTTGTCCTTACATTGTCCGGTCTGGCATTTCTTCAGGCATTCGATGCCGTACATGTTCGCCGTCGGCCCGCCGACATCGTATATTATCCCGTTGAATCCTTTCTTCGATGCGATGCGGCGGACCTCGCGCACGATCGAATCCTCGCTTCTGCTTACCACGGTGCGTCCCTGATGCACCGCGATCGCGCAGAAGTTGCATTCACCGTAGCATCCGCGGTGCGTTGTCACCGATTGCTTTATCGTTTCCATCGACCGAACGGTCCCGTCCTTCAGATGGTACGGATGCACCCTGTTCTCGTAATCAAGTTCGTAGATCCTGTCAAGTGTGTCCGGCGTCAGATGATGCGACGGCGGATTATGCACAAGGAACCGGTCCCCGTGCTTCTGCACGATGCCCTTTGCGGTCAGAGGGTCGTTATTATCGTAGAACGTCCGGAA
>JAIRTZ010000139.1 GCA_031254685.1 Methanomassiliicoccaceae archaeon | reverse complement strand
GGAATCGTAACAGCATGCAACCTGGTCGTCGGAACAACGAACAACAACGGCCCGATGAACATGTCAGTGGCGAAAGTAGCAAAAGCTTTGATCAAGAACTTCGAAGTTTCGCCGGGACTGCTGAACATGGCCGAGATGGCGTTCCGCGCATACGACCCGTGCAATTCGTGCGCCACGCACAGCCTGCCCGGGCAGATGCCGCTGAAGGTCACGATACGCAACTCCGACGGCTCCGTTTACGACACGGTCCAGCGCAACTGAAACTGAACGGGAGGGGCAAAACCCCTCTCTATTATTATTTATTTTATTATCAGTATCTGTATCATTGTTTGTATCTGGACCTTTCCCTGGCGTCCACCATCAGATTTTTCCGTCTGCCGAGACAGACGCCGTCCAGAAGGAAGATCCGCGCCTCATCGATATCCACGATGCCGGAGTTCATCAGCGGTCCGAGAAAACCCTCGTTCCTTACGTTCACGGGCGAACCCCCCAGGAGGCGGTTGAACGACGGCATCATGATCACCTCGTCCGGAAGTTCTTTGTACTCGGTCTTCGCGCCGGTGAGCCCGGTCCTGAACCAGCATTGTTCCGTCGTCCTCTTTCCGACGCCGTCCCTGAACATCACCGTCGGGTGGTTGTGGGCCATGATGAGTGTTCTTGCGCTCATCACATCGGCGGACGGCCAGGTGTGCCCGTGCACCAGGCCGACGTCATCGATCCTCAGCCCGGAAGCGGGACGGACGTTCACGTGCTTAGGTAAAAAATCCTCTATCTGCGTATCGTGATTCCCGGTGACGACGTCAACGATCTCGAACCTTTCCAGCATCGTATTAAAAAAATCAGGGATATCGGCGTACTCCTGTTTTGTCGATCCGGGAACGGAATCCTTCACATCGCCGAGCACCACGAGTCTCGTGGCGTCATCGGATATCCTCAGGAGGTCGTCGCGCAGAACGGACGTCCTTGACGGAAGGCGGAAACCCTTGCTCAGGAGATTGCTCTCGACGCCGATGTGAAGGTCGCATATCACAACGGCGTTGCCGATGCGCAGCGCGGGATGACCGTGCACCGGCTGTATGTCCAAGGGATCATCCTTTGAGATGGTCCTTCAGGACCTTCGGTATCATCTCGATGACGTCCGTCGCGGTCAGTCCGTACGAGAACTCATCGAACGCCCTGTCCCCGGCCCTGCCGCAGATGTACGCCCCGAGGCACGCCGCCCCGAACGTGTGCATATGTTTCGACAGAAGGCCGGCGACGATCCCCGAAAGGACATCCCCGGTGCCTCCGACGGTCATCGCCGCGTTGCCCGAACGGTTCGTCCTCTTCACGTCGTTGTGCACGATGACGTCGCTCACGCCCTTCAGCAGCATCGTAACGTTCCTTTTCTTCGAAACTTCCATGAGGTCGCAGCTGTTCGCCACAAAGCCGGAGAACTTCTCAAACTCTTTCCTGTGAGGCGTTATTATCGTGTTCGAAGGCATCACGGACATCGTCGACACCGCGGTTATCCCGTCGGCATCGATCACTAACGGTTTACCGCACCTGAGCACGAATTCGCGCACTGCCGCCATCGTCCCTTCCGCGGTCCCGAGACCGGGGCCGATGAGGACGGCATCCATGTGCCTCGAGATGTCCAGAAGCTTTTTCACATCATTCTCGCAGAGGGCATCCTCGGACAGCTCATGCATTATGAAGTTCGGTGTCATGCTCGCGATAGGTATGAAACTGCGTCTCGGCGTCGCTATGTGCACAATGTCGATGCCGGCTCTGAGCGAGGCCATGGCGGCCATCGCCGGCGCACCGATGTACGGTCCGCCGCCGATGACCAGCAGACGTCCGTTCTCGCCCTTGTGCGAATCATCCTTGGGCAGAGGGTAGAGCAGCATATCCCCCGGGCCCATGACATGCGCGGCCTCCTCCGGTATCCCTATGTCGGCGACGATTATCCGTCCGCTGTTCTCTTTGGTCATTCCTTCCTTCACATCATGGAACGTGACCGTTATGTCGGGAACGACCGCAGTTTTCATACCGAGTCCGGTGGGAACGTCGGCCGATACGATCTTTCCCTTGAAATCCTTCAGCTGCTTTATGTAATCTTTATGAACGGCATCCAGCGGCGCCCTTGCGCCGACGCCCAGGACGCAGTCCACGACAACGTCGTACTGGTCCAGATAAACATCCGAGAACATCACGGCCTTCCTGTCAAGCGCCTCGAAGCGGCGTCTTGCGGGCTCCTTCTTTATCATGTCGGGAGGCAGCAGCATCGCCACCGTGGCCTTCTTGCCGAAATGCTTCGCGCACGCGAGGCCGTCCCCTCCGTTATTGCCGGTGCCGCAAACGATAATTATCTTCTTTTTTTCGAATTCTTTTATAAGTACATTGTAAAGTGCCTCGCCCGCGTGGCCCATTAACGTATCAATGGATATGCCCAGCGCCTCGCAGTTCCTGTCCAGGATCTTGGAGTCCAATGCGGAAATCATAGCAGATAATTACACAGGTTATAATTAAATGTGCACAGCCGTACGTAAAAAATGGTTCACTGGTTGTCCACGAGGCACTGTCCGACCTTGACCAGCAGCTTGGACTTCTTCATTTTTCCCTTTTCGACGCGCACGCATCCGCGTTTCGCCTGCCAGTTGGCGGGATAGGCGGCATCGTCGAATATCTCGTATTCGAGATCGAGAATAGCGGCCGCCTTCGCAATGATGTCCAGGCTCGGTTCCTTCACACACAGTTCCTTAGGAACCCGCCGTCCTTCGGAACGTTTGCGGCCGGCCTCAAAATATTCGGGCCACAATACGATCGCGTTGTCTTTATCGTAGGTCATGTCACTCAGAATTTCATTCGATCAGAACGGCGTTCACGGCGCCGTCCTGTCCGGGCCTCGATGTTATCACGGCGTCACCAAGCTCAGTCCTGATGGTCGCGCCCCTGTTGATGAGACTGCGCTGAACGTAGTTCGGGTCGGCGGGGTTGGTCTTCACTCCGAGTATCTTCACTTTCGTCACGACGTTGCTCTTCCTGCTGACGACGTTCGCGTACTCCGCTGAGAGCATCCTTACCTTGACGCCTCCGCCCGCTGTGCGGTATCTCTTGAGGCTTGTCGCGCCGATCTTGGTGAACTGCTTCTCGGTCCCTATCTCGAACCTTCTTTTGCCCTTATTGGAGATCAGTCTGCCGCCGGTAGGCTTTCTCCTTGATTTACCCTGCCAAAGTGCCATGTTGTATCGGGTCGACTAAAGATAGTACCCTATTTAAAGCTTTTTCAGATAATAATAGACGCGCCGGCACGCAGCGTTCCGGAACTGCGCAACTCTTGCCGGAGCATATGCGCCTAACGCAACGGTATCGGCGTTGCGCTGCGCATACGCCCGCATGCATCAAGCAACTAATTAATAAACAGAAGCCGTATATAGGAATGTCAATCGAACGCGGGGATGCATTCAGATGAGGCTCGTCAAAGCTAGGATTAAAGGATACAAGAGCATAAAGGATACAGGTTATTTTGATATAGAGAGGACGAAGACGATCTTCGTCGGTCCGAACGAGTCCGGTAAGACGGCAATATTCCAGGCGCTCCAGCGTCTGAACCCTCCTTCGGGAGTGATGCCGTTCAATCCGCTCAGGGACTATCCGCGGTCGGACTACGACCGCGACATCGCGCGCGGCGGCATAGACCCGTCGGCGTTCACGGTGGTGGAATGCCATTTCGCATTGGAACCGTCCGATGTGGCGCTGCTGCCGCCGGGATTCGGGAACGCCACGTACGTCGTCGGCCGGCGTCTTGATAACTCAAGCTGGCACAGGATCGACGGAGGCCCCAGGCATCTGACATTCGCGGACATAGACAAGGACCTGGACAGATTCAGCGCCCACATCGATAAAAATTTCAAAAAAGAGAACCCGTCCGCCCCGGCCGACGACATCCCGAGCAACGACCTGCTTAACGTATTGGGCCTGATGAACGCCGAGGACCGGATAGACGCGGACCTGTCGAAAAGATTATCGTCATGGATGAAGGGCAACCTCGTCTATGTGGACGAAGGCGGGGCGGAGGAGGAAAGGTACAAACGGCTGAAGGACCAGCTGGCGCACGTGGAGCTCGGCGAACGGTCATTGAACGTATGCCGCTCCCTGCTGCCCAAATTCGTGCTGTACAGCAATTATCTCAAGGTGCGCCCGATAATACATCTGAGGAAGATGGCGGAAAGGATCGATAAGGACCTGATGGAGGACGCCGAGTACGACTACGGGAACAAATGTTTCTTAAAATTCCTGGGATTCACTGCGAACGATCTCGCCATCACAGGCGAGATAAGCAAGGCCGATATCGAAACGGATGAGGAACTTCGGGAATACATGGACCGCCTGGATGACCGGAAGTACAGGCTGAACGCGGCGAGCATCAGGCTTACCGAGGAGATACGCGGGATATGGAACCCGGACCTCACAAAACCGGAGGCGAGCACATTGGAGATAGACGTCGACGGCCAGTATCTGAAAGTGGTCGTAAAGGACGAGCTCGGAGTGAAGGTGGAGCTCGACCAAAGGTCCGAAGGGTTCCAATGGACGTTCTCGTTCCTTGTGGTCTTCTTCGCCGAAGCGGATTCGAAACACGATAACAGCATATTGCTTCTTGACGAACCAGGAACGAGTCTGCACGCGCTGAAGCAGGCGGAGTTCAGGAACACCGTCACGAAGTTAAGCGAAAAGAATCAGACGCTGTTCTCAACGCATTCGCCGTTCATGATCGGCGCGAACGAATTGGAAAAGGTGCGCGTCGTCGAGATGACCGACCGCGAGGCAGGAACGATGGTGTGCACGCCGGAAACGGCAACGGATTACGCGGCGCTGCTCCCGGTGCAGGAAGCACTCGGATTCGATATAGCGCAGAGCATGTTCTCCAACGGGAAGAACTTGATACTCGAGAACCTCACCGATTATTGGTATATTGACACGATATCGGAGATGATGAGGTCCGCGGGAGTCCCGGCGCTGGACAAGGACATCGTGATAATGCCCGTTTCCTCAACCGGGAAGATCGCATATTTCGCAACGATAATGCATGCAAAGAAGTTACGCGTGACGGCGCTGTCGGATTCGATATCCGAGATGCACAAGCGCGATCAGGAGCGTCTCATCAACGCGGTGGGCGTGAGGCATGTGATAAGGTCGCGCGACTTCATAGACCTCGAGATAGGAGCGCCGACCCTGGAGGACCTCATGAGGGAAACGCTCGCCGCGATCGCGAAATCGGAGCTGGGATGGGATGTCGCGCAATATGTGACGTCAATGCCGAACACCCCGATACTGAAGATATTCGACGACCGCATGGGGAACGAATACACAAGGATGAAGCTGACGAAGGCGTTCATGAACTGGGCGCGCTCGAAGACGGACGGTTTCGCATCATTGACGCCGGACGAGCAGAAAAGGTTCAAAAACCTGATCGCGGAGATGAACGCGTCGTTCAAAGACTGAACAGTTCGGCTTTTGCCTTCCCTTTATCGATGACAAGCAGCGCAGCGTAACCGTCCTTGGCCGCTCCCGGGTTGACGAACAGCGTTCCGTTATGCTCCTTCGTTCCGCGCGCCTCATGTATGTGCCCCGACAATACGACAAGCGGCCTGTGCTTGTCGGCTATCTTTTTTGTCGAGACGCTGCCGACGTGCATCCCCGACGGTATCTCGTCAAGGTGCCCGAACGCGGGCGCGTGCACCATCAGCACGGTGACCTTTCCGCACAGCGGGTCGAGTATTGAAAAGATCTCATCCTCGGGGATCTCGAACGGGGTGTTGAATATGGTCGGGTTCGACCCTCCGAGCCCGACGATCTTGACGCCGTCCACTGTGACGGCTTTCCCGTGCATGTCCATGGCGACCTTCGATATCGTTTCCGGGAGGTCGAGCGGGTCGCAGTTCCCCGGTATGGCGTAGACGGTCCTGTTCAGCGACGATATATAATCGGAGGCAAGGCCGGCAGGCCCGAAGTGTGTGATGTCCCCGAGTATCAGGATATTGTCCGCATCATACTTGTCCGCGGCCCTGTTCACAAGCTCGGCGGTGGACGTCTTGGCATGGATGTCGGTGACGACTATCGATCTCATGAGGATTCGAAGAGCATCAAGATAGATTAAACTTTCATCATCCCGTGAGGTCACTGTCTCAGGGATCCCTTCGCATCCTTGTACAGCCGTTCGGTGGGGTACATGTCCGCGGACCCCGGAGCGGCGGTCACCGGCAGGAGCCCGGTGATCTCCGAGATGTGCTGAAAACTTTTGTCAAGGACGCCTCCGCTGATCCCTATGCCGGTATCGAGCCTAACCATGTTCTTGTACCCGAACAGTGCGAACATTTCCTTGACGGAATGGATCCCCAATACATCGAACCCTTTCAGCATATTCATCTCCTTCGCGAAGTCATCCCAATTCTCTGCTATCGCCGGGGTGACGAAAAGCATTCCCGTATATTTCCTGACGAACGCGTAATATTCGGAATGGCCGCCGACCGCCACTCCGATGCAGTCGTCGCATACTTCCTCCTTCCTGTCGCGGAACACGAAGACCGGTATGCTGAGGATTTTGGATGCCCATTTGCTGACGTCCCATCCGGCGTTGCCGCACATCCCGTAATACAATGCGATGGCGTCGAATCGGTCTCTGTACCACCTCATCTGTTCCTCGATGGTCCTGCGCAGTTCATCGGGACGGGAATGGAGGCCGAGCTTGTTCATAATGACGATGACGTTGAATTTCTTTTCTTCGATCTCGTAGAATCCTTTGTCGAAGTCCCATTCGTCGATCGATACGAACGGTATGCCGTTGAGCTCAAGCTTTTTCTTCAGCGTATGCGCCGGCGGCGAGTCTATAAGATAAACATTCTTCTCATCCGGGTCGGTGCGCAATGAATAAATGATCTCATCCTCAAGGATGGGACACCCGATGATGCATAATGTTCCGCTGACCATCACGGGGATGAGGCATCTCAGGCTTATAATCGCTTTTCCCGCAGCATACGGATTCAGAGAGAGTAATGGCGTGGAGGGCGAGATTCGAACTCGCGGGTCCTTTCGGACAATAGATTAGCAGTCTATCGCCTTACCTGGCTGGGCTACCTCCACAATGTTGGTGGGCCCGGCCGGGATTGAACCGGCGAGCTGCGCCTTGTAAGGGCGCCGTCATAACCGCTAGACCACGAGCCCGGTGCGCCACCATCAACAAGGGATTATTAAAGATTGTCCATCCGGCGCCTAATAGAGGGAGCGCCTGCGTCTTCTCCGGCCGAATAACATGCGGAACGCGCTCATGAACACGCACACGCCTCCCGCGGCCATGACCATGGTGCCGAGGAACATGACCAATATGCTGCCGAACAGCCCGAATGAACTGTAATTTCCGAGGGCCCACATCACTAACGAGTATATTGCGAAGAAGAAGATGATCATTCCGACCGCCATGAGTATCGCGCCTATCACAACCACTCCCGGTGTGCGTTTCGCATCGATCGGACTGTCCCCGTAATCGGTCATGGATATGCGGATACGGTAGTCTGTATTTAATTGTTGCAAAAAACGGAAGACAAGGATATCAAAGAGATCGGAAAAAATGAAATGAAAAAGGTTTGGACGATGCGCGTGTTCACCACGGCCGTTTTCCGTTCGCTCTCAGGAAATCGTTGTACTCGTTGGCCCGTTTATGCGCGTCGAATATGCACCATATCCAAACCGCAAGTACGATGACAGCGAAGAGCACAAGCCCGAACAGCCCCATGGCGCCGACAAGGACAAAGAATCCGAGGCCGAGCACCACAGGGTATATCAGCATCAGTACGAGCCCGAGAGCGATCTTTCCGATATACAGATGCCCGAGCCCCGCCCATAAGAACGAGAGCAGCGCGGCCGCGCCCGAGCTCTTCTCGCGCAGGGCCACGTATGACTGCATCTGTACCGATCCGCCGGCCTTTTGGCCGCATCCGCCGCAGAACTCCTGTTGGTCTGCGATCTGAATTCCGCATTTGTTGCAATACATGTAAGGTATTCCTCCTTAGCATAGTATCAAAATAATAGTATATATAATTTCTATAGTATACTTGTCGGTCCGGCCGCGCGCGGCGTATGTTTGTGCACACACCCTGTCCCCGGCCCTTCGGCCGCGATCAACGCAAAAGTCATTGCCCGCCTCGATCGGGCCGCCGAATCTGCCGCAACACATAGGTCCGGAACGGATGTCAATATGCTGTTACTTTGTTAGAATCGTTCGCTGAAAAATGGGTGCAAAGGATGTGTGCATGGATGTAACTCCGCACGGTCAAAACATACGGGACGGCCGATCCGCGCGGCGCTCCGCACGGTCGTTCCCGGCGCATTTTTCAATGGCGTTAATGTGATGCAGACGTCCGGCGGCATATATCTATACTTTATATACTTAATATAAAAGAATTAACTAATGGAATTTATAAACCGAGTTTCGGGCAAGATATTTGATAGTTTTTAAGAAACCATGTATTTTATGGTGTCAATAGCGCCAGGGTTAATCCTACATTATTTAAACTATTTCGTACATACAGAATGTCGGTTCTTAAGACTATAAACTAGTAAAGAAGGGAAACACAATGCGCAACAGGAAAATCTTATTCTCAATGGTGGCTGTATTAGCGGCGTTGCTGATCGCGTTCACGGCGTTCGTACCGTCATCATCAGGAGAGGAGTCTTACACATTAGGAGCGTCCGAGGACGTAAGTAACTCTGATGAACTTATCGCCGCCGTCAATGAGGGCAAGAGCCCGATCGTGCTCAGGAACGACATTGTCCTGACGGGCAACACGATCCTGGCGATCGCGCCGGATGCGGACATCACTATAATCGGAGGAGGAAAGGTATGCACCTTGCGCCTGACGGACAATGCGCGTATCATCGTCTCCGGCAATCTGACGCTGAACGATCTGGTGCTGACACAGGACGCGGATCATAACTATACGACGGGCATAGGGAACGCATGGTTCGGTGTGAACGCCAATTCGGTGCTGTCGATAAACGGCTGTGAGATCGTATCCGAGGCGGTTTACGGCGGTTCGATGGGATTGATCACACGTCTCGGCGGAACGCCCACGATATACGTTGACAGTTCGACACTCATCGCTAACCAGCGCGCCATCAACGGTCAGGCCGTAGGGATGGCATGCTACCTTACCGACACGGCCGTGATATGTCCTTCTGAATCTCTGTTCGCGGCAGACTTCATACTGCAGGGAACGACGACGATCAGCTCCGAAGTGGGTGCCGGCGCAATCATCTACGACTTCAGAGGAATGACCATAACCGGTCCGGCAGCCCCCGGGAACGCCGCCGAATTCATCATCACCGGCGCCAACGTGAACCCGAACTGCATGATCTACTACCGCCTGAGCCCAGGAGCGTTCACACTGGAAACGGCAACAGAATATCTGGACCCGATAAGGATGACCGCGGACACGACATTCTATGTTGCGATGGGCATTACGGTAAACTCGAAAACATACTTCAGCACACCGATGAAGTTCGACTGCATCTATGAGGCATCCGCCTTTGAGATGCTCGTCGAAGCATATGACAACGCAATGGCTATAGGCCCCCGGCCGTACACCACCAGTTCGTACACTGCGCTGAAAGGAGCGCTCGCGTATGCGATGAGCGTCATACAGAACATAGACTCCGATGACAGCGATTATATTGCGGCGCGTGACGTCATACTTGACGCCGTGGCGAATCTCAGGGTGCACGACGGTATCAGTGTCGGGACCCCCGGCGAGCTGATCGATGCGGTCTCGGACGGATATGAGTCCATCCTGGTCACGGACGACATATTCCTGGCAGGCAGCGCCGTCCTGGTGATCGACGAGTCCAAGGATGTCATGATAAGGAGCATAGGGACCCTGCAGCACACGATAGTGTTCACAGAGGCGACGCGGCTGGTGGTAGACGGCAATCTGAGCCTGATAAACATCAACCTCCTGCAATACTCGGACCATCAGTCCAGCAACGGCAACGACCCGCAGCAGGCTGACAACCCGTGGTTCGCGGTCACCGGCGATTACAACAACGTGTACCTGAACAACAGCGTGGTCCAGTCCTGGTGCGAATACACCGGACCGATGGGCCTGATAACGTTCACCGGCAGCGGGACCGTGGTCTACATGGAAAATGTAAGGCTCATCTCGAACAAGTACGCGGTGTTCGGTCAGGAAGGGGTCACATGCTACATCATAGACTCGGTTGTGAACTGTTCGTCGGACTCCCTGTACGGGGCCGACTTCATTCTCTCGGGATCGACGACCGTCACTTCGTACGGGAACGCGAACGTCTACAACTTCGTTGGGGCGGCGGTCGCGGTCGTCCCGTCCGCCAATTGCGAGATCGTGCTCGAAAAAGCGGGCAGAGGGATAAGCCAGTTAAGCTCGGAATACAAGATATACTACAGCTTCGACCCCGCGTTCAGATACACGGCCGTTGAATACACATCCCCGATAACGATATCCGGGGATACGACGATCTACGTCGCGATCGGATACACGCTGAACTCGAAGACCTATTTCAGCGCACCCATGGGGGTAGCGTGCAAATATGTGGATGCGGACGCCGGACCGACATACAACGTGGAGCTCCCGTTCGGGACGGGCTTCGCCGCGGTGCCGTACAGTGTGTCGGCATCATTCATAGAATTCGGGACCGAGTTCTCGTTCATCATCAACTACGAGCAGCACTATAACAAGTCCGTACCGGTGGTCAGGGCGAACGGCATGATCGTGTACCCCTATCAGGGAGTATACACAGTGACGGTGACAGAGAACATAGTGGTAACCGTAGACGGGGTGACGCTGAACAACTACAGCGTGACGCTGACCCAGGGGACCGGATACGTATTGAACGGGGCGTCGTCGGCAAGGTACGGCAGCCTGTACGTGTTCACGCTCAAGCTTGAGTACGGATACGATCTGTCCGTCCCGGTCGTGATGGCGAACGGCGTTGTCCTGGCAGATCAGGGAGGCGTTTACATGACGGTAATGGCAGATGACACGGTCATAACCGTGGACGGCGTCGAACTGAACATCTACAAGGTAATGATGGCACCGACCGCCGGGGTCACGCTGTCCGGGGCACCGATGGCGGTGCACGGCGGCGCATACTCGTTCTCGGTCACGGTCGCCGGAGGGTATGATGTCTCAACGCTCGTAGTGAAAGTGAACGATGTCGAGATATCCCAGGCAGGAGGAGTATACACGATCTCCGAGGTGCCGGACAACCTGACGGTGACGGTCGCCATTCAGCACAACGGCGGAGGCAACAACGGCAACGGGAACTCGGGCAACGGGAACTCCGGTAACAACGGCAACGGGAACTCGGGCAACAACGGGAACGGGAACTCCGGCAACAACGGCAACGGGAACTCCGGTAACAACGGGAACGGGAACTCCGGCAACAACGGCGGCACCAACAACGGCAACGGGAACGTCAAGGTCTGAGCGGTCGCGCACACGGGCGGCGGACGCCCGTATGAAACCCTTTCACAGTTTTTATTTTCAGTTCCAAGGAAGGTCGCGCTGCATACCGCGGCGGCATTCTGGCTCACCGCGCCCTCCCTGCCATATTATATAAATCTTCGGTATACTGATTCCGGAGATATCCGGTGTCTGCAGGCACCGGGGTAAGTGAGGGAGAGATATGCAGAGGGCAAGATTCGCCGTTTCAATGATAATAGCATTCGCAATGCTTTTCGCGCCGTACATGATGTTCATACCGTCCGCATCCGAGAACGGACAGCAGACATTGGGAGCGCCTGAGGATGTGAGCACACCGGAGGCTCTGATCGCGGCCGTGGCCGCGGGACAGAACCTCATTGTGATAACAGACAACATCACTCTGACGGATGACTCCATCCTGAGGATAACCTCGGGCAGGGACATCACGATACAGAGCGAAGAGGGCAAGAGATATACGATATTGTTCAAGGACGATACGCGGCTGGTGCAAGAGGGCGGCAGGCTCACGCTGAGGGACATCAATGTTGTTCAGGACGCGGCGCATGTGCGCGACGGTTCGGACCCGACCTACCATTGGTTCATGATAAGCGGGAGTTCCACTGTACTCTCGGTATACGACTGCACGATCGAATCCAAACTGACCTACATCTCGTATTCATCCACAGGACTGATCACGAGGAACAGCGGCACACCGACGATGTACATCGAGGATTCGACACTGATATCAAGCCAGCGCGCGGTCTACGGGATGTCCGCAGGATTGGTCTGCTATCTCACGAACACGACGATACTGTGCAACAGGGACGTCCTTTACAGAGGGGACTTCATAATACAAGGGACGACGACGTTCGGCAACACGTACAGCGCGGACGCATATCTCTACGATTTCAGAGGCATATCGGTAAAAGGCCCGTCCGCTCCCGGGGAATTCGCCGAATTTGAAAAGACAGGTCCGGGCGCATTCGTGGGATCTCCCGACTATAAGATATATTACAGCCTCATTCCCGGGAGCTTCACATCGGTGTCGGCGACCGAGTACACATCCCCGGTGCCGATAGCCAATGACACGACATTCTACGTTGCTGTGGGGCATACGAAGAACGCCAAGACATATTTCAGCACACCCGCCGAGATCGAATGCGTTTTCGGAATGACCGGCATCACAGCGCTCGAAAAACTCGGACATGCGTATGCATACGCAGCGGCGATCGACCCGCTGCCGTACACCGGAGGTTCGTACGCGGTATTGGCTGCCGCGCTGGGCACCGCGCTGGGTCTCCTGAACGGCCCCGGCGCGGCCGATGAGGTCTATCTTGCGGCCGCCGCGGACATCGCGGCAGCCATTGCGCAGCTTGAGGTATCATCAGAATACGGTGTGGGAACGGCCGAAGAACTGCTCGCCGCGGTCACGGCCGGACGCGGACTGATAGTGCTCACCGCCGACATAGTCATGACCGGCAGTATGAGCCCGGGAGTATCATCGACCGCGGACGTGACGATCCAGAGCCCTGTGAGCAAGAATTATACAATAACGTTCAAGGACAGCACAAGGCTTGAGGTGAGGGGAAAGCTGACGCTGAGGGACATCAACGTGATAATGGACGCATCCAACACCGGCGCCCAATGCATCGCGGTGAACACGGCCGGTGCGGTATTGCGCATCTACGGCTGCACGATCGAATCCGAAAGGATCCTTTCCGGCTCGACCGGGCTGATCAATTCGACGACCTCCAGCCTGACCTACGTATACATAGAGGATTCAACGATCGTCTCGAATCAGCGCGCCCTATACGGTTCATCGTCAGACTCAGTGTTCAGTCTCACCGATACAACGGTCATATGCCCGTCGGCAGGTGTGGCATTCTACAGAGGGAGTTTCATAGTGAACGGTTCGACTGTGTTCAGCTCGAACAGCTCCGACGCATTCGTTTACGATTTCAGGAACGCGTCCGCAAAGGGACCATCCCTTCCGGGACAGTACGCCGAGTTCGAAAAGACAGGCACGGGCGCGAACGATCCTGACTATAAGATATACTACACGGACGCCCCCGGGGAGTTCACAACGGCCTCGGCCGCAGAGTATACGGTCCCGATAGCGATCACGGAGGATACGATGTTCTATGTCGCAATAGGCCTGACACAGAACTCAAGGACATTCTTCGGCGCCCCGGCGGAGATCGGATGCAGATACATGCCTCCCGGATCACAGGCGTACGAGGACCTGAAACAAGCGTACTATGATGCGCTGGACATCGATCCGACGCCGTACACCGAGGAATCGTACAATGTGCTGGCCATCGCGATCGGCAACGCATGGGACCTTCTGAACGACCCGTCCGCGGGCGATCCCGCGTACATCGCGGCAACGGATGATATCCGAACGGCAGCTGAGCAGCTCGAGGTGGCCGAGGGGGTCCGCGTCGGAACTCCGGGGGAGCTCATTGCCGCGGTCGCGGCCGGGCATGAGCTGATAGTGCTTACGGATGACATCGCATTGACAGGTACGGCGAATCTGATGATATCGCCGGCCATGGACGTGACCGTCAAGAGCGCGAAGAACCAGCAGTACACATTGCTGTTCAAGGACGATACGAGGCTCACGGTGGACGGCGGAAAGCTCACGCTGAGGAATGTGAACGTCGTCCAGGACGTCACGCACATACGCGACGGCGTCGCATCCGCAGACTATAGCAACCCATGGTTCCCGATATCCGGGAGCACCGCCAGGCTGTACATCGAGAATTGCACGATAGAGTCAAGACTGAATTACGTCAACTCAATGGGCCTGATCACCTGCACCGGCGGCAGCCCGATCGCATACATCGAGGATTCCGTGCTGAGGTCCAGCCAGCGTGTCGTTTACGGATGGGGCGCGGGGATGGTCTGCTATATCACAGACTCTTCGCTGACCGCCCCCAGGGAGGCGCTGCACAGGGTCGATCTCGTATTAATGGGGACGACAACCATCGGCGGTCCGATAACCTCGGAAACGTATCTCTACGACCTCAGGGGGGTCGCGGTGACGGGACCCGTACTTCCGGACGATATCGTTGAGTTCGGAAAGACCGGCACAGGCACGAACGTGAACAATCCCAACTGCAAGATATACTACAGGCTGGTCCCGGGGGATTTCACGGTGAGCAACGTAACGGAGTACGTATCCCCGATACTGCTGACCGAGGACACGAAATTCTACGTCGCGCTCGGTTATACGATGAACGCAAAGACATACTTCGGCACGCCCGCGGAATTCGACTGCAAGTACATGCCGTCGGGTTCGCAGGCATATGCGGAGCTGAAACATGCGTATCTCTTTGCGCTGACGTATGACCCGGAGATATACACCGAGCAGTCATTTTCCGTTCTTGCGCAGGCTGTCGGCAACGCATGGGACCTGCTGAACGACCCGGATGCCGGGGACCCGGCATACATCGCGGCGAAGAACGATATAACGGACGCGATAGCGCAGCTGTGCTACGAAGCGGATACGATATATGCGAAACTGGCCGACGCGATAAGGGATGCGGACGCGGCCGGAAGGACCGCGTGGGACTACACGCCGATAAGCTTCGCCGCATATCAGAGGGCACTGAGCGATGCGAGATCGTTAACGCATGAGGACAGCAGAGATGCGCACAAATATGCGTACAATTCGCTGAACGCGTCGATCGAGGCCCTCAGGCCGTCGTCCAGCGTGCCTGTGTTCACCGTGGACAACCCATACGCGGGCGTGGATTTCGATGTGTACAACGGGTACAAGGCGAATTTCCATACGCACACAAGCAACAGCGACGGCAGCGGGAACCCGACAACGGTCTCCAATCAGTATCTCGCCGCAGGGTATACGTTCCTCGCGATAACGGACCACAATTGGGTATCGTACAGCGGAACCGCATATCCGAACGGCATGTTCAGCATCATCGGCAACGAGCTCGGAAGGAGGACGAACGACATCCTCAGCCTGTTCACCGATTTCTATGATACTGTGGGCCACACTCCGGGAACGGTGCCCAATGTCAGCCCCAACGGGGGAGGCAACGACCATTACGGGACGCCGTACGGAACGACCGAGCTTACCGTTCTGGCGTATGCGACCGCATACGACGGAGGGAAGGGGAGGTTCATACTGCCCCATCCCGGACGCACGATAGAGTTCAACCCGGGGGTGTGGAACGCAGGCCAGAACGTCGAAGGCTCGCTGAAGTGGTTCCTCAGGCTGTTCGACACATATCCGACACTTCTCGGTATAGAGATCGTGAACTACACCGACCGCCATCCGGATGACCGTGCGGTCTGGGATGCGATGCTGACGCAGAGCATGCCGGACCGCCCGATATGGGGATTCGGCGGCGACGATAACCACGGCGGTGCCGTGGGATATTCCGTGAATCTCTTCATGCTGCCCCCGGAGGTCGCCGACATGAGCCCGGAGGACGCCTCCGCGGCCCTGAAGGATGCGATGGACAAGGGGCAGTTCTTCGTGTACAGCTATGCGTCGATCGGTCCGAATGCCGGACAGGAGACAGGTTCCGACTGGACGTACAACAGGAACGGTCCCGTGCCGACGGTCACCGATATCACGGTGGACGAACAGGGCGGGACGATAACGATAAAGGCGATCAATTACGACAGGATCGAATGGATATCCGCGAACGGTGTCATCGTAGGCACGGGCGAGGTCATCGATCTGACGTCGCCGGGCGTGGACCTGTATGTGCGCGCTGTGCTCACTGTCAACGAGAACGAACCGTACGCATGCCAGACGTTCACCCAGCCGTTCGGGCTGAGGCCGGCAGACCCGATGCCGGACCATACCGTGACCCTTCCGTCCGGAGAGGGGTACACAGTGACCCCGGATTCAGATTACGCACAGACCATGCCGCACGGCGGATCGTTCACATTCACCGTGGATCCGGATCAGGGATACAATGTGTCATCCCTTGTCGTCAAGGCGAACGGCCATGTGATTGAAGCGGCCGCCGGCATATACACGGTGACCGTATACACAGACATCGCGATCACAGTTGAGGGAATTGCGAAGAATGTATATTCCGTGACGTTGACCCTGGGAACAGGATACACGCTATCGGGTAACGCGACCGCTGAGCACGGAAGCGCATACTCGTTCACATTGTCCGTCGATCCGGCATACGGAGATTCTGTGCCTGTCGTAAAGGCCAACGGCAACGAGATATTTGCGTCCGGCGGGGTTTACACAATTACCGCGATCGAGGACATCGTGATAACGGTCGAGGGCCTGGCGATCAACGCCCACTCAGTGACCCTGACCCCCGGAACGGGACACGCGCTGTCAGGTGACGCGGCCGCTGGGCACGAAAGCGCATATTCGTTCACATTGACTCTCGATCCGGCATACGACAG
>JAIRTZ010000041.1 GCA_031254685.1 Methanomassiliicoccaceae archaeon | reverse complement strand
TCGCCGGGCGTCCACGATGCCAAATTCTCCCCTATCGCTGTGACATCGTATGCGTTCGGTCTCAGATCTGCGCAGATCGCGATCTCCCCTTCTATCTTGATCAGGAATGTGACGGTGTTCTCGGTGCATCTGTAATCGGTGTCCTTGACAGCCTTACCGTTCATCGTGACCGATATGATGCCGGAGACATGGTATCCTGTCACCGGCCTCACGGTCACCGCGAGGTCCGTTTGGTTGCGGTATGTTTCGGTCGACGTCCATGATGCCACGTTCTCCCCTGTAACTGTGACATCATAGACGTCCGGGTGCGCGTCGGCGTATACGTTCACGTGCCCGTCTATCCCCACGAGCATCGTGACGTTCCCGCCGGCGTGTCTGTAGTCGTTGTCCTTGAGCGTAATACCGTTCATCGTGACCGCCGCGATACAGGAGATGCGGTACCCTGCTGCAGGCGTTATGATCACAGTAAGATCCTCCTGGCCGCGCGACGTCTTGCTGGGGGTCCATGAAAGGATGTTATCCCCTAAGACGGTGACGCGGTAGCCAAGATCATCGGTCTTAAAATTATCATCAGGCCTGTTGGGATCATCGGGCGTATCAGAACTATTGAGGGAAAGCACACAGAGCCCTATGACTGCCATGATCGCGATCGCACTCACGACTGCAACGTTCTTGCCGCTCAAAGACAACGACAATCAGATCTCCCCTAAAGGTATACAATATGATGTAAGTATAAAAATGCTACTAAGACTAAAACGTGTAACCTGAATTATGCCCAAGATGCAAATGACTTAATGTGATATGTTCATCACGGAGCGTGCATGAAGTATCCGTGATGTCCGATATTATAAAGGCTACGCTGGAAGAATTGTCGAAACACGACGTCGCCGGCGTTGAAGAACTCGTGCTTGTGATCGGCGACCTGACGAATCTCGGCGAGGATCAAATGACATTCGCATTCGAGGTGATGTCAAGGGATACGATACTCGCGGACGCGAAACTGATCATCGAATCCGAACCTATACGTCTCAAGTGCAAGGTCTGCGATTTCGACGGTCCCGCCGAGATACTGAGGAACGAGGGCTACGATCATACGATACCAGTGCTATCATGCCCGGAATGCAGCGGTCCCGTGAACGTCACCGAAGGGATGGCGTGCCGCATACGTTCCATCAAGATAAGGGAGGGCTGAGATGTTCAAGCTCAGGGACGGCGACGTCGCGGAGAGGATACTGAAGGACATCAGGGCGCTCAATGTCAATTGCAAACTTATGCACGTGTGCGGAACGCATCAGGACACGATGGTAAGATTCGGGCTTGAGGAATTACTGAGTGACGTCGGCGTGGAGATACGCCAGGGCCCCGGATGTCCGGTGTGCGTGACAACGAGCACCGAGGTGGCCGCCGGCATCACGCTTGCGAAGGCGGGAAAGACCGTCTGCGTGTTCGGCGACATGATGAAGGTGCCCACGACGATCGGCTCATTGAACGACGCGAAGGCCGACGGCGCCGACGTCCGTATCGTGTATTCGATCGAGGACGCTGTCAGAATGGCGTCGTCATCCGGGAACGACGTGATATTCATGGCGGTCGGCTTCGAAACAACGTCACCGACAACTGCCGTTCCGCTGAACAAAGGTGTTCCCGAAAATTTCAGCGTCTACAGCTGCCACCGTATCGTTCCCCCTGCGCTGGAATTGATATTCGAGATGGGCGAGATAAAAGTGGACGGGTTCATACAACCGGGTCATGTTTCCGTGATAACGGGATTGGGGATATACGAACCCTTTTCTAAAAAATACAAAATGCCGCAGGTCGTCGCAGGATTTGAACCGTTGGACCTTCTGATGGCGTCATACATGCTCGCGAAACAGATCAGGGAAGGACGTGCGGAAGTCGAGAACGAATATTCCCGATTGGTCAGAAGGGACGGCAACCCGAAGGCGCGCGAACTCCTTGCGAAGACGTTCAGACCCGTCGACAGGGCGTGGCGCGGATTTCCGGTGATACCGCTGAGCGCCCTTGCGCTCAGGGATGAGTTCAGTGCTCACGATGCGACGAAAGTTCACGAAGACATCCTGAGGAACGTACCTGAGGTGGAGGAAGAGGCGAAAGGGTGCAGATGCGGCGAGGTATTGAGAGGACTGATACGTTCCGAAGAGTGTCCCATGTTCGGGAAGGCGTGCAGCCCGAACAGACCGATGGGCCCGTGCATGGTGTCGCACGAAGGCAGCTGCAGCATTGCGTTCAGATTCTCGAAGAGGAAATGATACGATGCACGTGCTTGTGATAACCAACGATTCCACAGTTTTCCTGAAGGACGGGATATGCAGCGCGAAGGATATGTTCGGAGGGCGTGTCACCGAAGTGAGGAACTTCTGCAACAGATTGGCGAGCGTGTGCGGCGTATCGTTCGGGATCATCTCCGGAAGGTTCGGGTTCGTCCCCGGCGAGTACGTCGTGATGCCGTATAACGAAGTGACGGACACCCCGGAAGCATATCTGGCACTGCAGGAGAGGAAGGATTACGCTACGACGGTGAACGTCGTATCCAGGCCGTTCGACCGCATCATCGTGTTCGTCCCGAAGGCGATGATGGCCATCCTCCTCGATAACGACGCGTTCCCTCGGAAAGTCATCGCGGTGACCGACGACGCATTCAAAGAGGAGTTCGAAAGAAGGGGATGGTCCTGGTACGGGAGGTCCGGAGCACGCATAGGCAAAGCGAACGCCGATAAGATCTTCGAGGAAGTGAAAGAAACAGCAAACCAGGAAGAAAAACGCAGGCCTACTTCCGGCGCATCTTCTTGATCTCTTCTTTCGCGCCGTCGCTCACTCTGAATGAGTCCGTTATCTTGCTTAACGCTTTGTTGAACGTGGCATCGTCCAATGTGTTCTTTCTCAGGTACGCCGCCGTCTCCTTCGGGAATTTTATGAAACAGTCGGCGATGCACCACGCGACCGCCATCCTGACGTAATACGCGGGATGCTTGATCGAATCCATGAATCCGATCACATCGTCAATATGAGCATTGTCAACAAAATGTGCGAGCATCATCACTATCGTGAAACGTATCTGAAATTCCTTATTCGTATCAAGGAAAGGCAGTATGAAATCCCAAAAGGCGCCTGTTTCCCTTTTCGGTATCTTGAAGGACATCGAGAACGAATCGCAAACGGCCCAGTTATCGAGCTTAGGAACGAACTCGCGTATCAGACGGAATTTCTCTTCGATATCGGTCTTTGCATATGAGATCACGAACCCTCTGAGCAGAAGGTCCTCGTGATATACGTCCTCAATATCATCGAGGTACGATCTCCAGTCGCCCGCGCAGATGTCCTTTGCGGTCTGCTTGATCACGGGCATCCGTATCCCGAGGATCTTGTGCCCGCCGGGAACGACGATGACGTCGCTGAACTTTTTATAATCGCCTTCGGCGTTCTGCAATAATCTTTCTCTGATCTCCATCGGGGATGCCATGATGCTCGGATGATGTGCGCACGTATATGAGGTTCGGTGCTGCCGTGTCTATGATCGGAGGTTTTGAGGGTTTTTTTTTCGTAAGGCCTTTACCGCATACCGAATTTGGATCGCGGGTGCGGTCTTAAATATAAATTATCCGGGACAGAAAAATATATACGACCTCCTCGTTGTTCCGTTGCTGATAATATGCCGAAGATGAAGTATTCCTCGTATTCCGATCTGATGGAGAAACTGAAAGGCGGAGTGATAATGGACGTG
>JAIRTZ010000089.1 GCA_031254685.1 Methanomassiliicoccaceae archaeon | reverse complement strand
GCGTTCTCCGCCACCTCCAGTATCTTGTGGCCGCTCGTACTTACGTTGATCGCGTGCACCATCCTGTGGCCCTCGCTCTTCAATCTGTCGATGGACTCGGCTATCGCCGTCGTCCTCGCCTCCAGGCGGCAGAACTTCTGATCGACGAGCGTCTCGTCGTCCTTGCTGTTCGTCAGCCCGCCCTTGCCCGATTCGTAGACGTACTTCGCGGTGCTCTTCGGCGACAGTCCGATCTTAGGTTTCACGATGGTTCCTACCAGCGGCTTCTCCGGGCGTTTCAATATCTTTCTCAGTCCTGCGGCGCCGAACTTCGGTCCTTTGAACTGTCTGCGTATCGACTTGGGGAAGAACACGTCCTCCAATCGTATCTTGTCTATCGCGTGCAGTCCGAAGAGATTCCCGGCGATTATGCTCAGTATCTGCGGCACTGCGCCGACCTCTATCGAAAAGTCCGCGGACGGGAACGCCACCGTCACGTTGTCGCCTGTGATATCCGTCACGCGTCCCCCGTATTTTTCGAATATGCTCCTTTCCAGTGTTGATATATTGGTCCACGTCCCGGTAGACTGTTCCGCCGCCAATGATTCCGCGGCCTTCTTCATCGGAAGGTCCGTCGTCACGCGGTACCTGCATACCACGTACTTGTCCGGATCTAACTTTTCGCCCAAATGCAGATATGAGAATTGTTCCATCTTTTTCACCTCATTCAAATGTTATGTCCCCGAATTGTCTCATCATTATCTCGTACACCGAGCCCGGACTTATTATTCCGGCCTCGGTGACTATAGCGTCAATGTATTTCGCAGGCGTGGAATCGAAAACGGGATTGAATACCTTTACGTTCCCGGATATCTCGCCCTTTTTGACTATCTCGCCGATATCGCGCTCCTCGATGGTCACCATATCGCCGAACAGCGATTGCGGCGATATCTTGTACGTCTCGCCGCATACGACGAACGGTACGTGCGATTCGTTCGCCGCCAGCGCTAACTGCGACGTACCGATCTTGTTTATCACGGCGCCGTTGGACGTTATCGTATCGGCGCCGACCATCACGATGTCGACCTTCTTCATCACCGAGCGTACAGCGCCGTCTATTATCAGAGTTACGTCGATGCCTTCCTTCGCCAGTTCGTTCACCGTAAGGATGCCTTGTCTCCACGGCCTCGACTCCGTTGCGTACACCTTGATCTTCTTCCCGCTCCTGTGCGCCGCCTTGATGCATTCAAGGGCGGCGCTGCTGTTGCAGTGCGTCATTATCACCGCGCCGTCTTTGATCCGTCTCGATCCGATTATCCCGATCTTCGTCACGGCCTCGTTGGACGCTTTGATGAAATCCTCCGAGTTCTTTATTATCAAGGCCTTCGCATCCTTCACGGTACCGCATTCGTTGAATCCCTTGAGCGTGCTCTGCACGCCGTTCATCAGAGATACGGCGGTGGGCCTTGACGATATCAGTTCCTTCTTCGCGTTGAGAATATCCCTTCTCATTTCGGATATGCTTTTCCAATCCTTGGATACGGCTAGCTCTCCGAGCGTTGCGGCGGCCGCGCGCGCGATGCGCCCTGCGCCGCGTATCTCCATGCTCTTTATCGCCCTGACGGTTTCGTCGACATTCATGGTATTCGGAAAGAGAACGGATATATGCGTTAAATACCCATCGAAGGACATCCTGTCCTTTACTCGGCCGTTGGCGAGATGCCGGGCGGCAGGAACGCGCGTACGCGCCCGCCGTGAATGGGCAGAGATTGCATGGTCTTTTCAGGGCCGGAATGAAAGTATTATTCGACCGGATCGTCCTCTTCGGCGTCCTGGCCTTCTCCGTTCTGCCTTATCCGTTCTCTGAACGCTTCAACGAGCCTGACGAAAAAATCAGGATTGTTCCTAAGGTGCTCATCTCCTCTTCTGATCTCTTCGTCGAGATCTGTACCATCGGGGAACAGCGGGCCTCTCCTCTCGGCCTCCCGGAATGCCGCCTCCAGATTCCTGGCCTTCTCGGGCGTGTCGATGATCATCATTTCGTCGAAAGATTGTGTCGCCATTGTATCACTTAATTCCTCACTATAATATCTATATTTGGATATTATCACTACAATTACACTTACTCCTTATTGAACTGCCGGAGAGACGCGGACAAGCAGGGGTCATTTAAGGAATACTTCGTGCACGATGCGCTTGGCCTCGTCCTTCCCGTATAACAGATAGACGGCGCCGAGGACCGCCTCGAACGCGTCCGCGCGCATGTTCTCCTCGACTACGTTGCATCCTGTCCGCTTTTCCTTGTGGCCTTCGCCCACAAGGAGCGTTCCGTCTATGTCGATGCCCGCGGCGATGACCTTCGCGGATATGTTCCTGTTGCAGACGATGCCGTTCTTGATGTCCGTCATCGCTCCTTCGTTAAGGTCCGTGTCGGAATAGATGTGCTCGCATACCATGAGTTCCATCACGGCGTCGCCGAGGAACTCCAGCCTCTCGTACGACGGCGTGACGTTGCTGCGTGAGATCTCCTCGTTGGCGTAGCTGTCGTGCGTCAGCGCGATATCGAACAATAATATCTCGTTATCGGCAGCGTTCCGTCTGCCGAACGGCGGCCCCGCCAGGAACTCGCGTATCCTCATCTCCCTTGCGCGTCGCGGCGTCATCGGACATGTTACGCGCACAAAAGATATAACTGTCGCCTTCGGAGGACCGTACGGCAGTGAAAGGAAAAGAAAAGTGTAAGAGGACGGAGGGGCGTTGTCCCTCCGTCCGTTGTTCGTTCGTTATGCTTTGCGCCCGGTTCACAGGTCCGCGTTGAAGTTCTTCTCGATGACCCTCTGATCTATCGTGATCTCGATGGGTACCTCGCTCGTCACCTCTGCGCCCTCAAGCGCCGCGGATGATATCTCCAGTGTTGCGCCCTTGGTCACGATTATCGTGTAGTTGCCCTTCGAGTTCGTCTTTGCGGTGCCTTCCCTCACGTTGCCCGGCTTGCCTTCCTCGGCCGGCTTCTCGGTCAGCTTGAACGCCATCACGACGCCGGCGATGCCCGCGTCGTTCCGCGAAACCGTTCCGATGACCCTCGGCCTCCTCTTTGCGAAGAGGAAGAGCATGATCAGGAGCGCGAGCGCGAGGAATATCGCGATCAGCGAGATGTACAGCAGGAGCATCGGATCGGACAGCGATATGAATATCGCCGTCATCTCCGTCCGCTCGGGGTCCGTCGCCCTTATCGTGCGGCTGTACGTGTCGCCGAACTGACGCGTCAGCTCATTGCCGTCGTCCCATTCCACCTTGTAGCCGGAGTAGTCCGATATGACCACTACGCTGAGGCTTGTCAGGCTCGGTATGAACAGCTCATAGCCGGGGTCCTCGGGGGTCAGGGTGAACGTTCCCTGTTCGAAGATGAACTCGTCCCCGGTGGAGGGGTCCGTCATCGTCAGGGTGTATTCGAACGTCGCCGTGCGGTCGGTCTTGACGACCACCACGTGAATGCTCGAGAACACCGCTCCGACATCGTAGCTCTTCTCCACGATCAGCACGTACGGGTTGTCCCTGTACACCGGCAGGCCGGTCCACTGTACGAAGTCG
>JAIRTZ010000128.1 GCA_031254685.1 Methanomassiliicoccaceae archaeon | reverse complement strand
CTCGGTCCGAGGGGAATGGATAAGATGCTCGTCGATTCGATGGGAGATGTGATAATAACGAACGACGGCGTCACGATACTGAAAGAGATAGATGTACAGCACCCGGCGGCAAAGATGCTCGTCGAAGTGGCAAAGACACAGGACGCCGAAGTGGGCGACGGTACAACGACATCGGTCATCATCGCCGGCGAACTTCTGAAGAAGGCGATCGACATGGTCGATTCGAGCGTTCACCCGACGATCATCGCATCCGGTTACAGGATGGCCAACCTGAAGGCGCAGGAGATACTCATCGACGTATCGACGAAGGTGTCGATGAAGGATGACAAACTTTTGAAGAAGATCGCCGAGACGGCGATGATAAGCAAGCAGGTCAGCAACTCCAAGGAGTTCTTCGGGGACCTCGTCGTGAACGCGGTGAAGACGATCGTGGAGAAGGGCAACGACGGGAAACTGACGGCGGACCTCAAGAACATCCAGGTCGTGAAGGTCACCGGCGGTTCAATGGACGATACGTTCCTTACGAAGGGATTGATCATCGATAAGGAACCGGTGCACCCGTCAATGCCGAGGCTCATCAAGAACGCGAAGATCGCGCTGATGGACGCCCCGTTCGAAGTGAAGAAGACGGAGATAGACGCGAAGATCGAGATAACGGACCCGAGCCAGCTCGGCGCTTTCCTCGCAGAGGAGGAGAACATGCTGAAAAGGATGGTCCAGAAGATCAAATCCGTGGGCGCACAGGCCGTGTTCTGCCAGAAAGGTATTGACGATCTTGCGCAGCACTTCCTCGCAAAGGAAGGCATTTACGCGGCAAGGCGTGTCAAGAAGGACGATATGGACAAGCTCGCAAGGTCCACCGGAGCAAGCATAGTCAACAAGTTCGACGAATTGGAGCCGGCGGACCTCGGTACGGTCGGTCTGATCGAAGTGAAGAAGATGCAGGAAGAGGAGATGACATTCGTCACCGACCTCAAGGATACGAAAGCTGTGTCGATACTCATACGCGGCGGAACGAAGCACGTGATCGACGAGATCGAGAGATCGCTCATCGACGCATGGAGCGTTGTGAAGGTCGCGATCGAGGACGGCATGATGGTCACGGGCGGCGGATCGACGGCGGTGGAACTCGCGATGAGGCTCAGGGAGTACGCGGCATCCATCGGAGGAAGGGAGCAGATCGCGATAGACGCGTTCGCGTCCGCAATGGAGATAATCCCGACGACACTCGCAGAGAACGCCGGACTCGATCCGATCGACATACTGATAGAGATGAGGAAGCAGCACAAGGCGGGCAAGAAGCACGCCGGTCTCAACCCGTTCTCGGGCAAGGTCGAGGATATGCTGAAGCTCGACGTCATCGAACCGTACAGGATCGGCAAACAGGCGATCAACTCGGCGACGGACGCGGCCGTCATGATCCTGAGGATCGACGACGTTATCGCGGCGCGCGGCTCTCCGATGCCGTCGGGCGGCCCCGGCAAGGGGAAGAACCCGCACGACATAATGGACGAGGCAGATTAAACAGCTAAAAGGGGGTCGCACCCCCTCTTTAATTTATATTCCAACTAACGGAGAGTGAACGCGTGACTGGTAGGTCTGTGAAGCCGGATGCCGGAAATGCCGAGGAAGCGGCGGCCGCCGAAGCCGTCGATATGCTGGCCGCGGCGGATAAAAAAGCGGCGGACAACCTGGAACTTGCGATAAGGATACAGGCGGACTTCGACAACTACAGGAAGCGCGTGCAGAGAGAGAACGAGGAATACAGAAAATACGCGGCTGAATCCATAATCTCCGAAATGCTGGGGATCGTCGACGACCTTGAGCGCGCCTTGTCGCACGCCGATAAGGACAGCGATCTGGCGATAGGCGTGAACGGCATACGGAACAACCTGATGCGTTTGCTCGCATCAAAAGGCGTGTCGGAGATCCCGACGGAGAGATTCGACCCGAACATACACGAAGCGTTATGCACCGAACCCGGCGATACGGACGGGGGCATCACCGAGGTGTTCATGAAAGGATACCGCATCGGCGATCGGGTGCTGAGATATGCGAAAGTAAAGGTAACGAGGAAACAAACAGAAGAAGGTGAGCAGAAATGTCAAGGATCATAGGAATAGATCTGGGGACAAGCAACTCCGCCGCCTCTATAATGGAAGGCGGCAGACCGGCGATGATCCCCAGCGCAGAGGGGACGAGCGTCGGCGGGAAGGCTTTCCCGTCATACGTGGCATTCACGAGCGACGGTCAGCTACTCGTAGGGGAACCGGCGAGAAGGCAGGCGGTCACGAATCCGAACGGCACGATAAAGAACATCAAGAGAAAGATGGGAACGAACGAGACGGTAAAGGCAGGCGGAAAAGAGTACACGCCGCAGCAGATATCGGCGTTCATACTGCAGAAGGTGAAACGCGACGCCGAGTCCTACCTGGGCGAAACGATATCGAAAGCCGTGATAACCGTTCCGGCGTACTTCAACGATAATCAAAGACAAGCGACGAAGGACGCCGGCGCGATAGCGGGCCTCGAGGTCGTGAGAATAATAAACGAGCCGACGGCGGCCGCATTGGCGTACGGGCTCGACAAGAGCGGCGCCGAGCAGAAGATACTTGTTTTCGACCTCGGAGGGGGGACGCTTGACGTAACGGTCATGGAGTTCAGCGACGGCGTTTTCGAAGTATTGTCCACAAGCGGCGACACGAGGCTCGGCGGTTCGGACATGGACGAACTGCTGACGGCGCACGTGCTCAACGAGTTCAAAAAGCGCGAGGGCATCGATCTTAAGAACGACAACATGGCGTTCTGGAGAGTGCGCGAGGCGTGCGAGAAAGCGAAGATCGAGCTGTCGACAACGATGCAGACCGAGATCAACTTACCGTTCATAAGTTCCGACGCCGCAGGCCCCAAGCATCTGATACAGACGCTGACGAGGGCGAAGCTCGAGGAGCTTGTATCGCCTGTGGTCAACAAGTGCAGAGGCCCTCTGGAAACGGCGATGAGGGACGCGAAGGTCACGAAGGACGTGATCAACAAGATCATAATGGTCGGCGGCCCGACGAGGATGCCGATCGTGCAGAATTTCATCGAGGACATCGTGGGATCGAAGATACAGCGCGGGATAGACCCGATGGAATGCGTGTCGATGGGCGCGGCGGTACAGGGTGCCGTGCTCTCGGGCGAGGTGAAGGACGTTCTGCTGCTGGATGTGACGCCGCTGTCGCTCGGCATCGAGACGCTCGGAGGCATCGCCACGAAATTGATCGACCGCAACACGACGATACCGACGAAGAGGTCGCAGGTCTTCTCGACCGCCGCCGACAACCAATCGTCAGTGGAGATACATGTTGTTCAGGGAGAGAGGGAGATGGCCCACGACAACACCTCGCTGGGAAAATTCAATCTCGACGGCATACCGCCGTCGCCCCGCGGGATACCGCAGATAGAGGTGACGTTCGACATAGACGCGAACGGCATAATCAACGTGTCGGCGAAGGACAAGGGCACTGGGAAGGAGCAGAAGATAACGATAATGTCGTCCAACAAACTGAATAAGGACGAGATCGACAAGATGGTCAAGGAAGCGTCGCAGTTCGCGAACGCCGATAAGGCGAAGCGCGAGAACATCGAGCTCCTGAACCAATCGGAGACGGCGATATACACCGTCCGCAGATCTCTTGACGAACTCGGCGGAAAGGTCAACAACGAGGAGCGCGCCAAGGTGGAGGCGGCGATATCGGACCTCGAGGCCGCGAGGGAATCAAAGGACAGCGCCCAGATCAAATCGAGGATGGACGCCCTCTTCAAGGCGATGGAGCCGATATCCAAGAAGATATACCAAGACCAGGGCGGCGGATGCGGACCGGACTGCGGACCGAAGGCGGAGAAGGGAAAAGGTAAGAAGGGCGACAGCGATTTCGTTGACGCCGATTACAAGATAGTGGACGAAGAGTGATGCCGAGAGACTACTACGAAGTGCTGGGCGTAAGCAAGGACGCGACGAAGGACGATATCAAGAAGGCCTACCGAAGGCTGGCCCGCGAAAATCATCCCGACGTGTCCGAGGATCCGAAAGAGGTCGCCGAGGAGAAGTTCAAGGAGATCTCCGAGGCGTACGAGGTACTGCAGGACGAGAGCAAGCGGAAGCTGTACGACCAGCACGGGCACGCCGGCGTGAACCAGCAGTTCCGCGGCGGAGGCTTCTCGTGGGACGACTTCACGCACTTCGACGACATACGCGATATATTCGGGGGATCCGGCGGCAGTATCTTCGATATGTTCTTCGGCGGTTCGCGAAGGCCGAAGAACGCGCCCGCGCAAGGCGAATCGTTACGTTACGACGTGACGATAACGATGACCGACGTCCTCAACGGAAGGGACGAGGAGATCCAAGTTCCCAAGACGTCCAACTGCCACGACTGCAACGCCACCGGCGGCAGGGACGGCAAAGTGAACGTATGCGAACAATGCGGAGGCTCCGGCCAAGTGCAGATGGTCCGCAACAGCCCGTTCGGGCGCATCGCGTCGGTCACCGACTGCCCCAAGTGCGGCGGTTCGGGAAAGACATTCAAGGAACGCTGCCCGAAATGCCGCGGCTCGGGACGCGTATCGAAAACGAACACGGTAAGCGTATCGATACCGAAGGGTGCCGAGGACGGAATGCGGCTGCGTCTCCAGGGAGAGGGCGACGCCGGATTCAACGGCGGCCCGCCCGGGGACCTTTACGTGGTGATACGCGTCAGGGATGACAAACGATACGAGCGCGAGGGCATCAACCTGTGGGCCGACATCGTGACAACGTATCCCAGACTGGTGCTCGGAGGCTCCGAGGATGTGGTC
The DNA here is from genome assembly GCA_031254685.1 of Methanomassiliicoccaceae archaeon. Lineage (GTDB taxonomy): Archaea > Thermoplasmatota > Thermoplasmata > Methanomassiliicoccales > Methanomethylophilaceae > Methanomicula. Next base: position 6,722 of record JAIRTZ010000128.1, on the reverse strand, counting down.
ACGATCGACGGCGAGACCGCGAAGGTGACGATACCGCCGGGCACGCAGGTCGGCGCCGTTCTTCGTTTGCCGGGAAAGGGGCTGCCGAAGTTCCGCGGGAACTCGCGCGGCGACATGTTCCTCCGCGTAAGGATAGACGTCCCCACGAGAGTGTCGGAAGAGGAGAGGGAATGCCTTCGAAAACTCGACGGGAACGCCGGTACGAAAAGATCGAAAGGCATCTTCGGCAAGGGGAAATAAAAAGGAACGGCACAGCGGGTGCCGATTCACGATCCGAAATATTGTTTGACGTCGGGTCTGAACAGAATGTACAGCAGCACGAGGCAAAGCACCAGTTCTACGATCGCCACGGTGCTCCAAAGGCTCAGCAGGCTGCCGACCACCCCGAGCAGGAGCACGATGATCAGGATCGTGCGCGCAAAGCTCGATCCCCTGTACGCGAGGATCGCGATGACGATGGAGATCAATCCTATGATTATCAGCATGAGGCCTCCGGCCAATATGAGAAGGTCCCAAAATTCTTTCCCAAGGTCAGTGGGCTTGCTCAATCCCGGTTCGAACGGACCGATGCCCATCCACCCAAGGCCGTTCATGATCTCGATGAAGCCGACCACAGCCACGACCACGACCACAAAAAGCACTATCGGAGGTCTTTCTGCCATGATTCTTAATCACTGTTTATGTATAAATATTCAGTCAGAACACGGATGGGCACACCGGTTAAACCGCATACGGTCAGAAGAAAAAGAAGGGCACGGTGACGTGCCGGTTCACGATTTGAAATATTGTTTGACGTCAGGCCTGAACAGTATGTACAGCAGAACGATGCAAAGCACCAGATCGATGATCGCCCAGACACTCGGGAAGCTCAGCAGGCTGCCGAACACTCCGAGTATGAGTATGATTATCAATATTCTGCGTGCGAAGTTCGATCCTTTGTACACAAGGAGCGCGATGATCAGCGTGATCACTCCGATGAATATGAGTATAAAGCCCGCGATCTTCATGGCAAGGTCCCAAACGTCCTGGCCTATATCCGCAGGTTTGTCCACCGGATTGAACGGACCGATATCCATCAACCCCAGGCCGTTCAAGATCTGGATCAGGCCGACTATAGCCACTATTATGACTACGATCAGCACAATCTGAGGTCTTTCTGCCATGATTCTTAATCACCGTTTACATATAAATACGCAGTCCGGACACGGCTGATAATTGAACGTGAAAAAGAAATTAAATCGGGGCATGCCCCGATGTTTTTCCATATTGCTTACGTACCGAAGAACGCTCTGACATTCGGTCTGAAGAAGTACCAGATCAGCAGAACCGCGACGATCAGTAATAACAGCCCGCCCCACAGCGCCAGGAGACCCTCGATCGCAGTGAGCACGAGTACTATCAGCGCAAGGTACCATCCAAGCTTTATGCCCTTCCACAGCATGTATGCAGAGGCCAAGACCAATATGCCTATGATCAAGGTGAGCACACCTACCGCCGTGACAAGGTTGGTACCAATGCCGGCAGTGCTAAAGGCATCTTTGACGGCATTATCCTCACCCAAGAGAATGAGCGCCAATCCTCCGATCAGCATTATAAAGCCGTATATACCGAGCAATATGGCAATGATTGACAGAAATGTAGGTCTGTTTGCCATGGATTGATATCATTCATCCAAGTATAAATAAACGTCCATAAAAAGTGCGAAAGACCGCCAACAGTATATAAAATATACGGTTAGGTCGGGGCGCGCGCCCCGATGATCCCGTCAGGTCAGTTTCGCCGATTCGTAAAGCGTCTCGAGCACGTTCCGGTATCCTGTCCGAACGGCATTGATGTCATTGGCGCCGAACGTGTACATCGGCCCCTTTCCCGCGTAGTCGCCGACCCTGGACACCGCCGAGATGTCGATGCCCTTCTGCGGAAGACCGAGGACGCTGCTCGCGGCGGCCTTCTTTATGATGTCGCCGAACCCGAGATAGTCGCCGCCCGTCCCGCGTATCTCGCTCTCGATGCCGTTGGCCTGGAACGAAAGTATGAGGACCGATTCAAGCAGCCTTCTCATCACGGACGCGCATGCGTCGAACGACCCGTCGCGGTACGACGAATTGATCTGCACTATCAATCGGTCCAATCCCTCGCGCTTTCCGCAGAACCTTTCCTCGGAGAGCACCTCCGCGCCGCCGGACGCCGCCTTCGGAGACGCCCTATCGGCAGGCTGTGCCTGCGTGCCGCCGTCCCACATGCGTCCGTACAGGCCGTCAAGCGTCCTGACGGCGCTCGGTGTGAACTCGACGCTTCCGTCTATGCCGCGCGGCACGAACGATGCGTGTCCCTTGATGTCCTTCTTCAGCACGGACCTCTCGGGGGCAGTGAGTCCCGCGCCCGTGTAGATGTCCGTCATATCCCTGGCGGCGAACAGTTTGATCCCGTTCTCCCTCATCCGGTAATAGCAAAGCAGCTCGAACTGTTCCGCGCCGGTCCTCGAGGACATGTTGCAGGCGGCGGCGAAGTCCGGTAACGAAACGTCCACCGGCATCGACGAGGCGGCGGACGCGGACGCCGAGGCGCTGTGGACAGCGCCTCCCGACCACAGATGCCCGTACGCCTTGTCCAGCGATCCGACGACGCCGCTCGCGAATCTTAATGTTCCCTCGATGCCGTGCGGCCTGAATCTCGGGCTCTTCTTGGCCTGCTTCTCCATCGCCTTCCGCTCCGGAGCGGGGAGGCCCGCCTCCCCGTACACGGCGAGCATCTTCTTGACGGAGAACGAAACGGTCCCCGCCTCCCTCATCTGATAATAGCAAAGGAGCTCGAATATCTCAAGCTCGGTCTTAGAGCTCATGTCACAGGCGTCAACGAAATCGATCAGCTGCATAATTGTACCATCCGTAACGGTGAATGTGTTGGCGTCTTATACTGTTTGCGCAAAATTTGAGGGGAACGGATGGCGCCGAGGAGGAGATTTGAACTCCCGAGGCGTTTCCGCCAGCGGTTTTCGAGACCGCCACCTTACCGGACTAGATTACCTCGGCACTGTCCTGCTTGATGAACTTCGTATATATCTACGTTTGTTCCCGTGTGCCGCCGGCTTCGCGCGCATCGGGAGAGAAAAGGATTTAACTCACCGTTATGATATTTTTCTCATGGTCACGGAGAGGGAACGCATCGGCCGGTCTTACATACGGTACGCATTGTACATTCTTTTGGTGACGATCGCCACGATAGGGATCATCGGACTGCTGTTATGGTTCACCGGGAAGAAGGAGCACGTGGAGATCGTCTCGATAGTCACGACGCTGATATTGGCGTCGATAGGTATCATGGCCGCAGTTCTCTCGCTCGACCTGAACGCGAAGGCCCTGGAGCAGAACGAACGGATGATACGATTGACGCAATTGGCCAACAGACCGTTCTTCGACAAGGATACGTTCGTATGCAGCGGGACGTTCGATCAGATCATATTTTCAGTGACGAACATCGGCGGGAAGCCCGCCTACATATCGAAGATAACGATAAGGATACGCGGAAAGCTGTCGCTCGACTGGGAGGGCGTCCCGTCGGATGACCAGAGGACCGTCGAATCGGGAAGCGTGTTCTTCCATACCGTGGAGATAGACAAGGCGCCCGGCCATACCAAGGAGAGGTACGACCCGAAGGAGAGCAACGTGGAGGCCGTGGTCATACGCATCGATTACAAGAACTTCGAGCATAAGGACATCGAGATGAAGGACCTCGTGGTCAGCCACGCGTTCAACCGCGACGTGAATCAGTTCCTGTCGCCCATAGGCAGGAAATGATCGCTCCGTTTTTCCGTGTCCCTTTCAATCATCTTTATTACGGACATAGGCATACATGGATGTTCGGGGGTAGGTCAACTGGCTACGATAAAAAGAGCGCTTATCAGCGTGTCCGATAAGAAGGGCATCGCGGAGTTCGCAAAGGAACTGTCCGCATTGAACATAGAATTGATATCGACCGGCGGGACGTACAAACTGCTGAGGGAAAAAGGGATCGCCGTGAAGGAAGTATCCGAGATCACGGGCTTCCCGGAGATGCTGGACGGCCGCGTGAAGACGCTGCATCCCAACGTGCACGCCGGAATATTGGCACGCAGGGACGTCAAAGAGCATATGGACACGATAAAGAAAATGAAGATAGGGGCCATCGATATGGTCATCATCAATCTGTATCCGTTCAAGGAGACCGTTCTCAAAGGCGCCCCGCTGGACGACGTGGTGGAGAACATAGACATCGGCGGGCCGAGCATGATACGCGCCGCGGCGAAGAACTACAGATCGGTGGCGGTGCTCACGGATCCCGGGCAGTACGATGAGGTGCTGTCTCAGCTCAAGGAGAACGGCGCCCTCGACGAGAGATTATTATCGAAGCTTATGGCGGAGGCATTCCTGGTCACGGCCAATTATGATGCGATGGTCGCGAAGAGGATGCACAGGCAGTTCTGCGAAGGATTCCCGTCATCGCTGCCGATACCTTCCGAAAAGGTCATGGACCTCCGTTACGGGGAGAACCCCAACCAGAAGGCGGCGTTCTATTCCGATCCGTTCACTCCCGGGAGGACGGTCGCGAAGTCGGAGCAGCTGCACGGTAAGGAACTGTCATTCAACAACATCCTCGATCTTGACAAAGCGTTGGACATAGCGACGGACTTCGAAAGGCCGACCGCCGTCGTCATGAAACATACGAACCCATGCGGACTCGCGTCCGCCGATACGATATACGACGCCTTCGTGACATCCTACGCCGTGGATCCGATGTCCGCGTTCGGCTGCGTGATATGTCTGAACAGAGTGTGCGACATCCGTACAGCGGAAGAGATCGCAAAATATTTTGTCGAAGCCGTTATCGCGCCCGACTTCGAGCTCGGGGCGCTGGAGATAATGACGAAGAAGAAGAACATACGTCTTCTGAGGACGAACGCGCCGATAGGGCCGTCGGAAAGGATACGCGAGAACAAGATAAAGAAGGTCCAGGGAGGGCTCCTCGTACAGACGGACGAGGACGTGCCCATCGATCTCAAGAATCTGAAGGTCGTGACCAAGCGCGCCCCGACGGACGAGGAACTGAAAGCGCTGGGATTCGCCTGGAAATTGGCGAAGCACGTGACGTCGAACGCCGTCGTTTACGTGAAAGGCGAACGCGCCGTAGGCATAGGCGCGGGACAGATGAGCCGCGTCGACTCGGCGATGATCGCACGCGTGAAGGGCGGCGACGGTACGAAAGGCAGCGTCATGGCGTCGGATGCGTACTTCCCGTTCCGGGACGGCGTGGACGAGGCCGCAAAGGCAGGCGTCACCGCGATAATACAGCCCGGCGGGTCCATACGCGACCAGGAAGCGATAGACGCGGCGGACGAGCACAACATGGCGATGGTGTTCACCGGCTGCCGCGTGTTCCGTCACTGATCGATGTCGTCGTCAAGCAATAACGGAAGGCCCTGCGCCTTCCGTTTCATGTGGCCTCCGGGCCCGCCCCTTTCTTTTCTCGCGGCCTCTATGCAATCATCCGAATCGCAAACGAACGCCGCGAACACGAAGTTCGTCGCGGTCCTTCCGCAGAACTGGCATCGGTAATCCTCCATCCGCATGCATCCGTGAGCACATACGTCCGTAAATCCTTTTCTTTCTGCGAAGGATTGATAAATCGGGAGCGTCTGATACGGGCATGCTCAGGACGGCCGGGGACATCGTCTCGGAATTCTCATTATCGCGGTGCGTACGCTGCGGCGCATGCGACAACGTATGTCCGAGCGGCCGCAACGGCGGCATACACCCGGACGAAGTGATATACGCGCTCATCGACGCCGATGCGCTGTCGGATGCGAAGGATATACGGGCGGATGTCTGGAAATGCCTGATGTGCCATCGCTGTTCCATGGACTGCCCGGAGGGAATAGACGTGACCGGCGCCGTACGGTCGCTGAGATACATGGACGCGGTATCCGGCAATTCCCCGAAGAGGTTCAGGGCGGCGAGCGAGACGCTCGTGAGGGAAGGCCGCGCGTTCCCCGTTAACGATATCGTGGATCGGAAGAGAGCGGAGCTCGGGCTGGAAGAACTGAGTTACGACACAGACTCGGTGAACGAACTGAGAAAGATAATGTCAGCGACGGGGTTCCGATATGAGTGAATTCGTCCTCTATACCGGATGCCTCGTGCAGTCGAGGCTGCCATTCCTGGAGGCGGCGGCGAGGTTCATATTCAATAAGCTCAACGTCAGCGTCGACGATATCGAAGGGTTCACATGCTGCATGGAACCCGTCGGATTAAGGTCGCTCGGACCGGACACGTGGCTGAACGTCGGCGCGAGGATACATTCGATCGCATCGGAAAGAAAGATACTGACGCTATGCGACGGCTGCGGCATGTCGCTCTCGGACGCCGGGAATGAGGTCTCCCGCCGGAAAGGGAGGGCCGCGGTACGCGGGACGATGGACGAACTGGGGCGTGCCGTGAGCGTGACCGACGTGATCGGGATGCTGGAGTTCCTGCACGGCAGGCTCGACGACATAAAGAAGGATCTCGTTACAAAGATCGATTTCAAGCTTGCCGTGTTCCCTGGGTGCCACTGCGAGGCGGCGTGCAAGATGAAAGGCCTCTCGGCGGCCGATATGATGTCCGACATCGTCAAAGCGCTCGGCGGGACGCCGGTACGGGTGAGCGACAACCTCTGCTGCGGCGGAGGTCTCGCCGGCGTTGATGCAG
>JAIRTZ010000026.1 GCA_031254685.1 Methanomassiliicoccaceae archaeon | reverse complement strand
ATAGCGTACCTGGTGCTGGTGCGCGGCAAAAAAGGACCTGTGACGCAGCCGGCGGAAGATCAGCCGGCAGCCGTCAATAAGACTGAATGAGATCAAACCTAAGGCAGAACAAACTTTTTCCTTTTTTCCTTTTTTTATTAAAACATTATCTTTGTGATGATATTGTCATCCATATCGGAACGTACGAGCTCAGGCACATCGCCGCACATCGCCAGCATCCCGCCGCAGTACGCGAGGCATCCGGTGATGCCGTCGATACTGCACACTTCCTCAAGCGGCGCTTCCATGTCATCGCATCCTTTTATCAGGTTGCCGAGCGCCGTCGCGCAGGCGTCCGCCAGTGTGACGTTATCGGATATCACGGTCGATATCTCGGTCCTGCCGAACGATACGGACGGCCCTATCGTTGCGGATGATGAGCAAATGCCTATGATGCGATGAGTGGGCGGCACCCTTAACGATAATCGTTCGCCGCTCACGTCCGCGTACATCCCTATGCACACGTCGCGGTCGGTGATCATTGCGATATCGCCGCCGTTGTCGACTATCGCATGCGCGCATCCGGCGTCCGCCATCGCTCTGACCGCATGCTCGGCGATGGCCCCGGCCACCGCCGCCATCGGACCGACGCCCGCCGCTGACGACGCGCCGCACATTCGTTTTATAACGTATCCGTCATTCTGTGACGCCGGATACGGGTCGTACGTCGTCCTGAAAAAGGGGTCCTCCGCTATCTTGCGCTCTATCTGCGCCCGCGCATCGAATATCGCGTCCTTGGCGATCTTTATGTACATGCGGTCGGAGACGATCGTCACGGCGGTCTGCCCCACCTCGAAGTGCTCCCTGATCATAGGGTCATCTTCAGCGTTATCGCATGCGTGGGGCACGCCGAGAGACAGAACCCGCACGCGACGCACTTCTTCGTGTCGAGCATGATGTCATACGTCTCCGTGTTCAGTTCGAAGGCGAATGTCGGGCATAACGAAAGACAGGACCCGCAGTCTATGCATCTGTTCTCGTCGCGTTTCACATAATTGTCCATCGTCTCCACTTCGATGCCGACGGACGTCAGGTGGGCTATCGCATCCGTTATATCTTTCTCAGAGCCCTTCATCGAAAGTATCATCCGTCCCCCGGAGCCGTCGATCTTGGCGCGGAGGACGTTCGGTATGATGTTGAACTTTGACACGAGCACGTATGATACCGATTCGTGCAGGTTGCTGCCGCTGAACTTCAGCGTATATTTCTTCTCGATCATCATCTCAGCTCCTTAAGGGTGCCTTCTTTGGGCAGGGGTATCGACGGTACGGTGAGCGTGAACTTGTCCGACTCGATCCATTCCTTCAGCTTCCCGGACACCTTCCGTGCGTACTTGTACGAGGACAGCGACGATGTTCTCATCACATGGCCGTCGCACTCGATCTTACCGGACCGGAGGTCCGCGTAGTTCACCTTCCCGATGACGGGCCTCGTCTTCGAGGAGACGCCGTAGTCGAATATCTGCGTAAATATCTCTTCGTCGGATATGGCGCAGCGTTTCATCACGTTCTCGCTGAGTATCGGTATCGGCACTCCCACGCCTACCGCCAACGACGTTCCGTATCCGAATATGTCAAGCCCGCGGACGAACTCCCGTTCCATCCCTCGGAGGTTGCCGATCAGCGCGAGCGTCCTCGCCCCGCCTATCGGCACACCGTCGATCTCCGGCGTTTTCGTATTGAACTGCGTTCCCGCCCACGCGACGTAGCCTTCTCCGCCGCCCAGGAATATCCGCGTGCCGACGCCTATCGTATCGAGATGCGGGTCGTTGAGCAGCGGCGACAGCTGGCCGGAGGAACTGTACGTAACGTTCCGGAAGTTCGGCAGCAGTTTTCCCATGTATGTCTGTAACGTTTTATCGGTGGAGTTCGTCGCCGCCGTATAGTTCTGGTACGCGTTCCTCGGGTTGTACATGTATGCGTCGTTTATCGAGTTCAGCGATATCGTCGTCTCAATGCTCTTGCGCGTGTAACAGTCCGTACCGGGACCGGACGCGACGAGGTGTATCTTCTTTCCCGCCACGAGATCTTCGATCACATGGCCTCCGCCGTATCCGCCGCCCTTTCTGTCGGTCATCTGCGTCGCACCGATATACGTGTCCACCGCGGCGATGCCGCCGTACGCCTGCACACCGTTGAGCGAGATGTTCGCCATCCTTATCGGCGGGTCGCTGTGCCCGAGGTTAAGGAACGCGCCCGAGGAGCACATCGCTCCGAACGTCCCCGTCGTAACGACGTCGACCTCTTCGGCGGCCTTCTTCACGCCTTTGTCTTTGACGAGCTCTATGACCTCCTCCGCCGTGAGCACCACGGCCTTCCGTTTCTTTATCTTATCATTGATCTCGTCGTATGTGCGTTTCATTCGATCATCTCATAACAGCTTTTTCGCCTTTGCGAATTCCGCGTTGAGCATTGAGCCGCCCGCGCCTCCGCGGATGGTGTTGTGCGAGAGCATGAACATCTTGTAGTATTCGTCGCTCTTCCTGATCCTTCCGACCGTCGTGGCCATCCCTCTGGCCCGTTCCGGCGATCCCGCGTAGGCGTCCAGGGCGGGCTGCGGCCTGTTGTTCTCCGTACGTACGATGACAGGCTGCACCGGTGCCGACGGCAGCTTCAGCGTCTGGGGCTCTCCCCTGAATGACCTTAACGTCTCCGCCAGTTCCTCTACCGACGGGGCGGCGTTCATTCTGACCACCAGGGCCTCCAGATGGCCGTCTATGACCGGGACGCGCGCGCAGTTCGCGAGCGTCCTGAACTTTGCATATGCGAACGCCTTGTTCTCGTACGTTCCGAGCATCTTTGCGAGTTCCGATTCCATTTTCTCCTCCTCGCCGCCTATGAACGGTATCACGTTGCCGACGGTGTCCATTGACGGGACTCCCGGATATCCGGCGCCGGATAACGCTTGGTATGTGGATACCGACACGAGATCCAATCCGTACGCGTTGCGTATCGCCGCCAGCGGCGGCACTATGCCGCCCGCCGAACAGTTGGCGTTGGTTATGATGAAACCCCCGTTCCTGTACGTGTCCTGGTCCTTGATCGAGTCTATGTGCGTCGGATTCACCTCGGGCACAAGTATCGAGACGTGCTTGTCCATCCTGTGCGCGCCCGCGTTCGAAAACACGGCCATTCCGTCCTCCGCGAGGTCGCTCTCTGTTTTTCCGGCAAGGTCCGACGGGAGGCCGCTGAATGCCACTCTCGCGTTCTTGGCGATCTTCTTGAGGTCCATCGCCTCCATTTTCATATCCAGCGTCTCTTCCTTGTAAACGTGATCCCTCACTTTGAGGACGTCCCTCAGCCTCTTCCCATCCGATCTCTCGGATGCGTACAGCCCCTCTATATCGAAATAGGGGTGGTCCTCAAGCATCTGTATGAATCTTTGTCCGATCATTCCCGTGGCGCCGAGAACGGCAACGCGTATCTTACTCATCTTAAATTCCCCGCTACGATATTCGTAGCATGGTAGATTATCCGTCAATGATTTAAAGCTCTCTTGTCATTAAAATTCTTTAAAGAATATTTTAAGGTCAAATAATTCGCTGTTAACGTCCCGCGCAGACAATTTACGCATAATGCCAGCGTTGCGCAGATCGTATTCTGCATCACGGAGAGGAATAATTGTAGCAAGTATGTTTTTTTGCATGTTCGTTCTCAGGCTTTGCACTCGGAACAAAGCCGGGCGATCCGGCCTGTATTCCGAAGCGGTCGGATCCGGCCGCTGAAAGATCGGAATCGTATGAGATAAAATGCTGACAGTCACAGTCGGTCCGACCCCGTACAGTGCTCCGGGATGCGAAGGGTTTATACTCGTTTCCGATGATGAAGATGCATGGAACGTCTGTCCGAGGTGTTTGCCGGTTTCCCTTCGCAGGAGAAGGTCGCGAAGATGATGCTCCGTCTCGGGGCGTCCGTCAGGGACGGGAACGCGTATTGCGGGGAAGTTGAATTATCGGATACCGCGCTGGGAAGGGCGGCCGGCGCCGACAGGCGCGTCGCAAGGATGACGATACAGAAAATTGAGAGGGACCCCGAGTTAAAGAGATTCTTCGCAGGTCTCAGACCGATCGCGTTGCTCTCGGACGTGGCGCCGCAGATCGGATGCTCCGTTCTCGAGATACGTCCGACGAACGCGTCCACGCCGGGGATACTCGCCGACGTGTCCGCCGTGACGTTAGCGGCGGGCGTGAGCATAAAACAGGCGGTGATCGACGACCCGGACGGCGCCGATGTCCATCTGCTGATAGTATTGGACGGTTCGCTCCCTCCGGAGTTCATACCGTCGCTGAGACAGTGCCGCGGCGTCGCGAGCATTGTGCTCAGGTGATCAGTGGAACTCGCGCATGCTCCGTGCGCTCAGGTCCTTTCCTATGGAGTTCTTTATCGCCCCGACGGCCGCGTTCGCGCCGTTGACGCTCGTCACGAACGGTATCTCGAGCTCAACGGCAAGGCGGCGCATCATGTAGCCGTCCCTTCTCGCCCCCGAGTGCAGCGAAGGGGTGTTGATTATAAGATTGATCTTTCCTTCGCGCATAAGGCCTATCGCGTTCGGGTTCTGATTGTCGCTCACTCTGAACACCGTTGTCGTGTCGACGCCGTTCTCCCTGAGATATGTTGACGTGCCTTTCGTCGCGTACACGGTAAATCCGATGTCGGCGAGAGAGCGGACGGCGTTCAGGATCATCGGTTTGTCGTGATCGTTCACCGTGATATATACGCCGCCGCTCTTGGGCAGCTTGTTCCCGGCGGCGACCAATGCCTTGTAGCACGCGATATCGAAATCCTCGTCTATCCCCATGACCTCGCCGGTGCTCTTCATCTCCGGCGTCAGTATGGAATCCACGCCGGGCAGCTTCAGGAAGGGGAACACCGATGCTTTCACCGCATAGTGATCAAGCGTCCTGTATCCGACGAGGCCCTGTTCCTTCAGGCTCTTTCCTAACATCACTTTGGTCCCGACCTTCGCCAGCGGGACGCCGATAGCTTTGGATATGAACGGTATCGTCCGCGATGATCTCGGATTCGCTTCGATCATCCATACCTCGTTATCTTTCACAGCCAGCTGAATGTTCAGCATGCCTTTGACCTGCAGCGCAAGCGCGACGCGCCTCGAGACGTCGACGAGCTTGCCGATCATCTCGTCGCTGAGGGTGAACGGAGGTAACACCATAGTTGCATCGCCGGAGTGCACACCGGCGTATTCGATATGTTCCATCAGCCCGCCGATGAACACGTCCGTCCCGTCCGCGACAAGATCGACGTCTATCTCTATCGCCTCCGTCAGGTATTTGTCAACGAGCACAGGATGTTTCCTGGATACTTTCACCGCCGTTTCGACATATGTCATCAGTTCGTCCTCGGAATACACGATCTCCATCGCCCTTCCTCCGAGAACATACGACGGCCTCACCAACACCGGATATCCTATGCGGTCGGCGATCACCTTCAGATCGTCGAACGAGTATCCCGTGCCGGACGCCGGCTGATTTATCTTCAGGTCGTCCATCAGCTTTGAGAAGCGTTTGCGGTCCTCGGCGACGTCCATCATGTCGGGGCTCGTTCCGAGGACCTTCGTCTTCGTGCCCTTCAGCGCCTTTTCGAGATCGACCGCCAAATTAACGCTCGTCTGTCCGCCGTACTGGACGATGACGCCGTCGGCGTCCTCCTTTTCGATGACGTTGAGAACATCCTCGAGCGTCAGCGGCTCGAAGTATAAACGATTCGAAATGTCATAATCCGTGGAGACCGTCTCGGGATTGTTGTTTATTATCACCGCGTCCACGCCCTCCTCCTGCAGCGCCATCACTCCATGCACGCAGGAGTAGTCGAATTCGATGCCCTGACCGATACGTATCGGGCCTCCGCCCACGATAACGACGTTCTTCTTCTTTTTGTCGCGGACGACCTCGCACGTCCTGCCGTACGTGGAGTAGAAATACGGCGTCCTCGCCTTGTACTCGCCGGCGCATGTGTCCACCATCTTGTACGTCGGAACGATCCCGTGGTCCTTCCTGAGCTTCCGGACATCGTTCTCGTCTTTCCCGGACAGCGCCGCGATCGTCTCGTCCGCGAATCCCATCTCCTTCGCTTTCCGCAGGAGTTCCGGTGTCAGCCCATCCTTGATCCTGGTTTCCATGTCGACGATGTTCTTCATCTTCAGCACGAAGTAACGGTCCCATTTCACGATGTCCGCGAGCTTATCGACGGCCATTCCGCGGCGTAACGCCTCCGCGATGACGAATAAACGTTTGTCGGTGGCGTTTTTCAGTTCTTCCATCATCTCGCCGTCGCTCATCGTGACGCGGTCAAGCCCGGTGACGCCTATCTCCAACGAACGGACGCCTTTGAGCAGGGCCTCCTCGAACGTGCGGCCGATGCTCATTGTTTCCCCGGTGCTCTTCATCTGCGTCCCCAGACGGCGGTCGACCATGCGGAACTTGTCGAAGGGCCATCTCGGGATCTTGACGATGACGTAGTCGATCGACGGCTCGAAGGACGCGTACGTGCTGCCCGTGACGCTGTTCTTTATCTCATTCAGCGCGTAACCGACGGCGATCTTTGCGGAAACTCTCGCTATCGGATATCCCGTGGCCTTCGACGCGAGGGCCGACGAACGCGAGACGCGCGGGTTCACCTCGATCAGGCGGTAATCCCCGTTGGCGGGGTTGAACGCGAATTGCACATTGCAGCCGCCCTCGATGTGCAGCGCGCGTATGACCTTCAAAGCCGCGGCCTTCAGCCGCTGGTGGTCCCTGTCGGACAATGTGAGGCACGGTGCGCACACGATGCTCTCTCCCGTGTGTATCCCCATCGCGTCAAGGTTCTCCATCGCGCAGATGATGATGCAGTTGTCGTGCTTATCGCGCATCACCTCGTACTCGTATTCCTTCCAGCCGAGGACGCTCTCCTCTATGAGCACTTGATGAATTCTTGAGTATGCGAGGCCGCGGGCGCATATCTCTCTCAATTCCTCCTCGTTGTATGCGATGCCTCCGCCTGTACCGCCTAATGTGTATGCAGGCCTTATCAGAACGGGATACGTACCGATCTCGTCGACAGCGGCAAGCGCTTCGTCAATGGTGTGCGCAGTTCTGCTCTTTGGGATCGGCTCGCCGATGCTTATCATCGTTTTCTTGAAAAGTTCACGGTCCTCCGACATTTCGATCGCGTCCGGCTGTGTGCCGAGAAGCTCAACGCCCATCTTCTTCAGGAACCCGCTGTCCGACAGTTCGGAACACAGGTTCAGTGCCGTCTGACCCCCCATTCCTGATAATATGCCATCTACCTTTTCTTTCTCAATTATCTTCTCGATGACCTCGATCTGCAGCGGTTCGATGTAAACGCTGTCCGCCATGTCGAGGTCCGTCTGTATCGTAGCGGGATTGGAGTTGACAAGGACGGTCTTGTATCCTTCCTCCTTCAATGATTTGCAAGCCTGCGATCCGGAGAAATCGAACTCGGCCGCTTGTCCTATAACGATGGGGCCGGAACCGATGACCATGAGCTTCTTGTAATCCTTTCTCATTTTCGAACCCCCATGATCTTTTCGAGTTTCTCGTAAAAGTACGAATGGTCGTCGTACTTGGGAGAGAGCGGCTGGTATTGGATGCCGAATATCGGCAACGAGGAATGTGAGAATCCTTCCAACGTACCGTCATTCACGTTGTGCTGGTCCATTATCAGACCTGTTCCCTTCATGGATGCTGCGTCTATCGTGTACATGTGGTTCTGCGCCGTTATGTACACACGGTCATTATGCTTCACCGGCTGGTTGCAGCCGTGATGTCCGAATTTTAGTTTCACGGTCTTGCAGCCGAACGCCCTCGCAATGATCTGTGCTCCCAGGGCAACGCCGGCGATCGGTATCGACGATGACAGTTCTTTGACAGTTTTCATGACATCTTTGACGTTATCCGGATCGCCCGGGCCGCCGGATACTATCAATGCCTTCACTTTTGCGGCGATGATGTCCTTGGCCTTCGTGCCGTGCGGGAACACAATGACGTCATATTTCTTTGAAAGGTCGTTGATCATCCTGCGGTCTGCGCCGCAATCGAGGATCCCGACAGAGATCCCCTTCCCGTTGTCGATCCTCTTTAT
>JAIRTZ010000005.1 GCA_031254685.1 Methanomassiliicoccaceae archaeon | reverse complement strand
TGTGATCGTACGTACGAATGTAACACATATGCGTCCCGTCTCCTCATTATATCGCGGAGTATTTTAAACCTTTGAGAACGGGACCGTTCATTTCGCCCGTTCCCGGATATCCGCGCGCTATATTTGTTTCCGTTATCTTCTAATACCTTTTCATTTAATTTAAATATATGTGAAGTATTATAAGGGAAGAGGTGTGCACCGTATGGTAGAGTTCAAATATGAGATCGTGGAAAGGATAGCGGTCCTTTCCGAGTCATCCAAAGGATGGACAAAGGAACTTAACTTGATAAGCTGGAACGGCAGAGAGGCGAAGTACGACATAAGGGAGTGGTCCCCCGACAACGAGAAGATGGGGAAGGGCGTCACACTCACCGACGAGGAGATCGTACAGCTAAAGAAGGCATTGAACGGCCGCAGCGACGTCTGATTCCCGTGCGCCGCGAGGCGCAGTATCATTTTTACCCCACACTGCGCCGAATGGCCGGTGCGGGTGCTTTTTTGTCCGAAAAACCTATGCGGACGGCATAAAAGAGGATGAGTTTGGGTATAGGTTTTATAAACCATTAGCACTATGCGACCAACAGAGGCATTCGGATATTACGACCTGGTCCGTCCAAAAAGACATGGAAGATGATATTGGAATACTTCAAAAAGAGGAATAAAAATGGCCTACGGAGATAGGAATTACAGCAGGGACAGAGACCAGCCGCCGAGAGAGATGCACAAAGCCACGTGTTCGGACTGTGGCAACGAGTGTGAGGTACCGTTCAAACCGACGCAGGGAAAACCCGTATATTGCAGGGACTGCTTCAGGAAGCACGCGCCTCCGAGAGACAACAACAGGCGCAGGTACTGAGCGGAACGTTCATACCGGCACTTAAAACCATTTAAAACATTTTCAATTTTCGTCATTATATTATATTACCTTGCGGTATGCGTGCACGTGTACGAATACGAGGAACGCGATTATCCGCACTTCGGGAAGCCGACCGGGGACGACGGAAGGAAACTGCTGGAAGAGATGAACGTGCAGCACCGGGGCCTCAGCGAATGGGCGCTCACAACGATACCGGGGATCCGCTGCAGGAGGATACTTGACATCGGGTGCGGGGGCGGCATGCTGATATCGCTGCTTGCGGAGAAATATCCCGGCGCGGAGATATTCGGCGTCGACATATCCGAGGAATCGGTCGCGATGACAAAGCGGGTGAACGCCGGCATCGTCGGAAGCGGCAGATGCAGGGTCTCGCTGAACTCGGTGTCCGCCCTTCCTTTCGCCGCGGGGACATTCGACCTTGTCACCGCGTTCGAGACGTACTTCTTCTGGCCAGACCTTGAGAACGACATCGGAAAGGCGGCGTCGATGGTCGCGGACGGAGGATGCCTGATCATTGTTTCCGAACTATACCCGCATCCCGATTTCAACGAAAGGAACGAAGAGGCGGCGCGCATGAGCGGGCTCAGGCTGCGGACGAACGAAGATATGGCATCAATGATCGAAAGCCACGGCCTTGACGTCACCGTGTACGCCCTCGAGAATAAGAATTGGATCGCGTTCGTAGGGAAACGATGATCATCTCAGACGGCCGGCGGCGGCGCGGAACCTCATTATCCTGAGACCGATCATCGCCGCGGCGACGCCGACCAGCATGAGCACCACGCCCGGCGTCTGGTCATCCGCCGCATACAGCCAAATGCCGGCGCAGATCATCGCTATGCCCGCGATCAGCAGAACTGCCCATACGCCGAGCCGGTCGTACCACATGCCCACGTAATACGGCGGGGACAATATCAATCTACCGAGAACAGGAACGCGGATACGCGTGCGGGAAAAAGGGAAGGAAGGGGTTTTTATGCTAACTTCGCGCCCGCTTTGGGGTTTGCGCTCTGGTCGTATGCCGCCGTCGGCATGAAGACCCATACCGCGCTCGCCTTGAGCTTCATGGCCGCGAGGGCCTTGTTCATCTCATCGAGCATCGGGCCCGCGGTCACGCGCTGTTTGACCTTTACGTTAACGAGGTACGATGTCGTTCCGACGGTCGCGAGCAGCGCCGCCTTGTCGTTCCTCTTCAGGTTGGACGACGTCGACTTCATCAGTATCTCGCCGACGATCAGCACGTTGGGGGCCACCGCGCGTATGCTCCCGCATACGATCGCGTGCGGCCTTCCCTCCGCGTCGATGGAGGTCAGCACCTTGACGGCGTTCGGGTCATTGAACGTCGCCACTACTTTCTCTGGAAGTTTTACCATTTAAACCACCGCTACGTCAACGGTGTGTGAGTATTTATCTGACACGCTTTCAGCGGTGTAACCGGGGCGGCTCATTGTGTCTTGGGTTTCTTCATGTTGTACGCGAACAGCACGATGAAGAACACGGCGCCGGCGGCGAATAACGGGAAGAACGGTGTAAAGTCCATAGTATCGTTACCCGTGAATACGTGTCTGTATTTAGCGTTAATCACATGCCTTTTAATTAGTTACCATTGTATATCTATATAATATACACATATGTTTATATTTATTTATTCTATATAGATTATGGGTTTGAGAAGTTGGCCGAAATCAGTGAAAAATTAGACGTTGACATTGCTGGTTCTTTTAGACCGAAACACATGGGACCTTCACTTCAGACGGAAGTCTGGCATCCGGGAGGTCCCGCCGCGGACATGACGTCCGGAACACCGGCGGGGGTGCATATTTGAGCCCCGAAAAAATAGAGAAGGCCGCACTTTCGGCTCAGGCCGTATCGAACATTCAGGCGGCATCGGGCGTTCAGATAGTATCGGCGGTCAAACCTGTCTCGGCCACGTCGCTCTCGGCGGCGGCCCTCAGACCGATCACGTACACGCCGCCCATACTTGTGCCATTCCCTCCCGCTGCCCCGAACCCGCCGGCGCCCGATCCGGAACCGGACCCCGAGCCCGAAAGGACGCCGATCGGCACATTCTATGCCGACATCTCGGAAGTGATCACGAACATCGGCGACGGCCTTGCGGAGGCGCAGAGGAGGATGGACCTTGCGGCCATAATGACGCAAAGGAATATTTTAGAGGACGATACGCTTTCGGGATACGGACTGACGGCCAACTGGTTCGTGATGCCGGAAGCGGAATTCACGATGAAGATGAGCTTCACCATGGTCCGCGAGGATACGGAAAGCGGAAAACTCGAGGGAACGCCGGTGAGACCGAGACTTATGACGGCGGTCACCGACGCCCAGTACAAAAGTATCGCATCATCGGAGCTGAAGGAGGAGAGCACACTGAGGATCAGGTTCGTCCCCATTCCGATGCCCTCGCTCGTCAAGGTCCCGAACGTTATCGGGATGACGGTGGAGGCGGCGAGGAAAACGATGGCGAAAGCGGCCGTCAACGCATTCTTCATGGACAAGGACGGGGAGCCGTGGGACAAACCGAACGGCTACGCGGTGTTCCAGTCGATAGACGGCGGGAATGCGATGCTTGCCGAAAAGACCGTCACCGTGATGGTAAGGAAGAACAAGACAAAGCCGGCAAAGACCGAACCGGACGCGGACGGCGATGTGCCGCCTGAGACCGCCGAATTCGAAGATGGTCCTAAGTCAAGAACGGAGATCAAGGAAGAGGCCGACAGGAAGAAGGCCGAGGAGCTGGCGGCGGCGAAGGAGGCGCAGGCGAAGAAGGCCGATGAGGAAAGGAAGGCCGAGGAAGAGGCGCAGGCGAAGAAAGCGGAGGAAGAGGCGCAGGCCGCGAAGAAAGCGGAGGAAGAGAAAAAGGCCGAAGAGGAATCCGCAAGGAAGCTCAAGGACGCGAAGGCCTACGAAATGGCAGAAATGAAGGTAGAGGATACTCCGGCCAGGACGGCAACGTTCGAGACCTCGCTGTCCGAGGCAAAGGTGAGCAGGATCAGATCGGCGGCGGCCGTTGAGGAAACGCCCGCCGAACCGGAGAAAGAGGCGGAGGCGCCGGCCAGGTCCGCGCTGGCAGATGCAAAGGTGGCAAGGACCGCGGCGGCCGTTGAGGAAACTCCCGCCGAGCCGAAGAAAGAGGAAGAGGCAAATGCGGTGAGCAAGCTGGCCGCCGCGGCATCGACGCTGCTGAAGAAGCTTTGATATTGACGATCGGGAGACAATGATATGGTAACTATCGACGAACTTGCGGCGAAGGTCGCCGCGCTGGAGAAGGAGAACGGCGAACTGAAGAAGAAGGTTGACGTATTGGATACGGCGGGCGCCCAGAAGGCATCCGCATCCGGGACCGCAGGGAACGTGTACAGCACGCAGGACATCTCGGACCTCATCGGAGGCTTCATCGACGACTTTAATTCGAAGGCCGCGGCGAAAGGCGGACCGGTCGCGTACATGATCAGCAGCGTGGACATGGACCTCAGGGTGTATCTCGTCAGGGAGGGCGGCGTTTACAAATTGATGAACGCCGAACCGAATTCGAACGCGGACGCCCTGAGCAGCATGAAACTGTCGGTGAAGCCCGTGCCGAGGTCGGCACCGGGCCAAACAGCACAAAAATAAATGAACGACAAGGAACGAGAACAAAGGAACGAAAACAAAGGAACAAGAGAAACGGAGGAAGAAAAATGCCAGACGTAGGACAGGAATTATTGAATGTGCCATTCCCGGAGATGGTTGTGAAACTGGCCGCCGCGATAGCGGAAGGCCAGCTGAAACTGGATCTGGTCAGCTGCGAGATCGCCAAGTTCATGGGAGACTCGAAGAAAGCAAAGGTAGAGATACCCGACGTTACCAAACCCGGTAACGACACCATTACGACATCGCTCATAGGCGCCGGGTTCCAGCCGACGTTCTATCAGTTCACAGATACGATAATAGAAGTGAAGATGGCCATAACCATGGCCACTACGAGGGACATGTCCGTATCCACGACCGCAAAGGGAGGATTCGGCGTGTTCTCCGCATCGGTGAGTGCGTCATATTCCTCCAAATACTCATACGAGGTCAGCGGGTCCAGTCTCCTGAGGACGAGGATCACGCCCGTACCGCCGAGCACGTTCCTTCAAAAACTGCTGGAGATAAAGGCGCAGATGATACAGCAGGAGTTCGAGCTTGATATCAAGAAGGCGGAACAGAAGATGCAGAAAGAGAAAGAAGCGGAAGCGAAGGCGCTCGAGGACGCTTCATAAAATAAAAGAGGAGTGAGAAAAAATGGGAATAGGACAAGAAGTGCTGAATGTGCCGATGGGCGAGATGGTATACAAACTTTCGAGCGCGATAGCGGAATCGCAGTTCAAACTGGACCTGGGGTCGGTCGACATACTGAGGATCATGGGGGACAGGAAGAATTGCCCCGTGTTCCTGCCGATAGTGAACGAGGACGGCACCGAGGGCGAGATCGAGACGTCGATGGTGGGCGCCGGGTTCCAGCCGGCGTTCTATCAGTTCTCGGACGCCATCATCGAAGTGAAGATGGCGATATCCATGGGATATGAGAGCGAGTACTCAAGCAGCTATGAATCGAAGTACCAGTACGGGAGCGAGTACAAGGATAAGGGCAAGAACTGGGACTACAAGAGCACCTACGCCAGAACGACGACGATGAACGCCACCTACACGAACAAGTACAGCTTCAGCGAGGACGCGTCAAGCACGCTCCGCGTGCGTCTCGTCCCGCTGCCGCCGAACCCGATCATGCAGCGTCTGATAGACCTGAGGGCGCAGAGGCAGCAGCTGATCTTCGAGTCGCAGATGAAGAAGGCCGAGAAGGAGCTTGAGAAGGCGATAGACAAGGCGCAGACAACGTGTCCGTATGCAGTCCCGGCGCGGGAGTGAGGAATGATGGACGAAGATACCGATAAGCCCAGGGCACCCGATGTTCCGGAGAACGGCGCATCGGTCCCGCCCGATGATGAAGGGGAATTCACGCCCGGGCTGACGGACGACCTGCTGGCCGAAAGCTATGATGAGGACCCTGTGCCCGAGGAGGCCCCTGTGCCCGCAAAGAAGGCCGCCGGAACGGCGGAGACGCCCGATATGGTCCTGGATACCGTGCCCGCGCCGCCGGACCCGATGGTTTTCCGGTTCAATGACCCTTATGTGAAAAAGAGAGACCTGATCGTTCCGAAGGAGAAGAGGCCGGCCTCACCGATGAGGGCCCCGGAAAAGGAAGGGACATCCGACAACCGAACGAGAATGTCAAAGGCCATGGAAAGGAGTTCGGACAACGCAGGAACGGACCGGACCGCGGACAGGAAGGACAGTAACGGCGGGCCCGTAAAGAACGATGACGGCGGCATGGATGCCGCGATGGACAAAGAGGACCGGGGGCTGCCGAAGAAGAAGGACGACGGCGGCAGCGACAGAGCGATGAGCGGGGACGACCGGATGTCCGATGCGGACGGCCCGAAGAAAAAGGATGAGATGGACGGTCCTGAGAAAAAGGACGGCATGGAAGATCCGAAGAAGAAAAAGGATGACATGGAGAGTCCTAAGAAAAAAGATGAGATGGACAGTCCTAAGAAAAAGGATGACATGGAAGATCCGAAAAAGAAAAAGGATGACATGGAGAGTCCTAAGAAAAAGGATGACATGGAAGATCCGAAAAAGAAAAAGGATGACATGGAAGATCCGAAGAAGAAAAAGGACGGGATGGATGACTCGGATAAGAAGGACCCTATGATGTCGGTCTCCAAAAAGGACGACATGGACGGCCCGAAGAAGAAAAAGAAGAAGGACGACATGGAAGACTCAAAAAAGAAAAAGAAGAAGGACGATACGGACGATCCGAAGAAAAAAAACAAAAACAAAAAAGATGACATGGATGATCCTAAGAAAAAGAAGAAAAAGGACGATATGGAGATGTGACCCTTGACGGACGACAAGATAACCTTCATCGCGGAAGGTATGATCGGACTGAACAACTCCGCCGTCGAGCTTGTCAGAAAGGGCGAGTACGACGGCGCGGAGGAGATGTTCGAGACCATGGAGAACACGGCCAAGCTGTTCGGCTACAACGAGGGAGTGGGAATGGCGAGGATGTCCCTGGCAAGCATATCAATGATGCGCGGACGGCTGCTGGAGGCCCTTTCCCGCATCGAGGGATCCGTTTGTATATATCCGGAGTGCGAGGGCAGGAAGATAGCCTGCGACATGCAGAGCAAGATCGTCCTCGTGGCGCTCGACATGGGCATCAAACGGGAAAGGGCCGGGAAGCTGAATGATGCCTTGGAACTGTTCGAGGCGATACTGCCCAAGCTGAACGAAAAGCGTGCGGCGGCGATATCCAAGGAGATCGCGCACATAAAGGCGCATCTCGCAAAGAAAGGGACCGACGGATGATGCCGGTCACGCCTTCCTCAGATGCTGGACCACCAGTTTTATTTCCCCGTCCCGGCTGAGCGGCATTGTCGTGCATTTGTAACGTTCGCCTGTCTTCGGCATCTTCCGGATGCTCTTGATCCTGTCGTCGCGCACCGCGGCGGTCACCGGACAGTCGTCGCAGCACGTCGAGCGTCCGAAGAGCGTGTAGCATTCCTTCCCGATTATGCTTTCCAGCGACCTTCCGAACTTCTCGGTCCCGGCGCGGTTGATCCATACCACCGTGTGCTCCGAATCGTGAATTATGATAATATCGTCGATCTCGTCGAGTATTATGTTCAGAAGACTTTCCGTGTAACCCTCGTTCTGATCCGCCATTATATCACTGACGTGTCATCCGTGTCCGCGCATATATTATGATTGCCCCGTTCCTTCCGGAATACGGAACGGTCGGCATACGAAATACGCCGCCCCGTTACGTTATTCGCAGTTTGATATTGACTTTTGCTGAAAAACATGTTTTTCGCTGTAATTTTCGCAAGGGCAACATTTTATATAAAAGATACATACAGCGAAAGAATGAGCTACGACCTTATCATCATAGGTGCCGGCCCGGGAGGCCTTACCGCAGGGATCTACGCAAGGACGCGCATGATGATCACGCTGATACTTGACGCGGGCGAGGTCGGCGGGCAGCTCGTATCGCTCTATCCCGACAAGGCGATACAGAATTATCCGGGATTCGAGAGGATACAAGCGCGGAAGCTTTCCGACAAACTGTATGCGCAGGTCGAATCGATGGAATGCGAGATCAAGGACCGCGAGAAGGTCATGGAGATCAACGACGGTAAGGAAGAACTTATCATCGTGACCAACAAATCGACGTACCATGCGCATTCCGTCATCGTCGCGACGGGCATGGGAATGTTCAAGCCGAAGAAGATGGGCGCCAAGGGCGAGGACGAGTTCGAAGGAAAGGGAGTATGCTACATACTGCCGCCGAAGGAGGACCTCATAGGGAAAAAGGTCGTCGTGTTCGGCGGAGGGAACAGCGCCATCGAGATGGCGCTGATCGCGGACGCCGTCACAAATACGACGATCGTCCACCGCAGGAACGAGTTCAGGTGCGACGAAAGCAACACAATGGCGCTGAAGAAGAGCAATATCAACGCGGTGATGGGCGCCGACCTCGTATCGGTGAACGGCGACGGCCGCGTAAGGTCCGTGACATTGAAACAGGGTGACAGGACCTTTGACGTCGAGGCGGACGTCGTACTGATCCTGATAGGCATCTCGGCGGACCTTGACGACCTGAAGCGGTGGAATCTTGAACTTACCGAGAACGGATTGATCAAGGTGGACTATGCGATGCGCACATCCCGGAACGGCATTTTCGCATGCGGGGACGCGGTCGACTACGAAGGGAAATACAAACAGATAACGACCGCCTGCGGCGAGGCCGCGACAGCCGCGAACAGTGCGTACAAATTCGTCAAAAAACCGTATTGGGCTTAAGGGTTTTGGAAATGGTTTGAGGGTACGTTCACTCCACGAGTGCGTCCGAAGGACACTCGTCGATGCACGCGCCGCAGTCAACGCAGGCGTTCTGGTCGACGACCGCTATGTCATCCACCTTTATCGCGTTCTGCGGGCAAACATCGGCGCAGGCGCCGCATCCGGAACATTCGTCTGCTTTTACTGTTACCATTTTGTTACCTCTGCGGCTAATTAAAACGAAATCATATTTTAATGTTTTTCTCCGCCTGTCAGCGTTAACGGTCCGGAACGCGCGATGCTGCGCGTTCCCGTACGCATCCGGGCCCCCGGACGGTGCCCGCGCGCCCCGCACCGAGGGTGCAAATGCTATAATATACGTCCATGAGTATACACGCCTCAAGTGCGTACCGTTAACACGTCGCACAGAGAATGATGATCATGGAAAATATTCAAGAGGTTAAGGTGCAGACAAAGGATTGGTCCAACCCCACCCCGGCGGGACTCGTTGCGCTGGCGGCGGTGTGTATGTGCTTCTTTGCGCTGCTTAACGGTTACCTGGACACGAGCAAGAGCGGCACCCTGCTGGTGCTCGGAGGCTGGCTCATAGGAGGCTTCGTGGTACAGGTCATAGTCGGGATGCTGGACCTGAAGAGCGGTAACGGCACGGGCGGGAACACGTTCCTGTTCTTCAGCGCGTTCTTCATGCTTACCGGGGGATTGGAAATGTTTTTTAAAGCCGGCGGAGGGGTTGACGCCCGTATCGACGGCTACGCGTGGCTTGTTCTCACATTAGCTCTCTATCTTTGGACGCCGGCTTTTTGCAAATCGTTCAGTCTCTTATCCCTTGTCGTCCTCGCTATCGTCGCCGCGCTGCCGTTCAAAACGATTCTTTCTTTCGGGGTCGCTTCGCCAACCTTCTCGGCTATAG
>JAIRTZ010000134.1 GCA_031254685.1 Methanomassiliicoccaceae archaeon | reverse complement strand
CTGGTCGTTTGTCTTTTTGAATTTTTGCTCGACATGAATATTAGACGTCCCCAAAACCATGTGAATCATCGGGTTCTGCGCGTATTTGACGCTTTCATATACTGCGTCTATATCGCTTTTGACCGATCTCGCCAGACTGCACACGGTCGATGAGAAACCCATCGACCCGATCTTCTTGATGATCTTCTTCTCAGTATCCCCGGATGCGGCGAAGCCCACTTCCATTATTCCGACGCCCAGTTCGTTAAGCGCGGATGCGATCTTCAGCTTGTCATCCATGCTCAATGCGATGCCGGGCGCCTGCTCTCCGTCGCGTAGCGTGGTATCGAATAACGATACTCCCCGTACATCCTTACCGAGAAGTGCAAGCCTGTTGTACTGGCTGTCGTATATCATTTCTTCTCTTTTTTTAGCGTTCACACTGGTTTGTTGCGTCTTCATGAAAAAATCCACTCCAAACCATCAGTTCCACTCAGATGTGCCGAAGAAGCAAACGCAACTTGGTAATCCTTGTGTAGATCATTTTGTGACCCCTGATGGTTAGGTTCGTAAACTTTCATTCAATATTTATATGTTCTCTCAGGTTCCGCAAGGTATCAAAATGACATCTGGACGAAAGGAACGGAAATGATAGGAAAAAGGAAGGGAAAGAAGTGAAATGGGTTTATCACGCGGACTTCCAGAGTCCGTGCTTGTTGCAGTATTCTTTCGCGACGGCCTTGTCGGACGCGCCTTTGAAGAACGCCTCCGGCGCCATTCCGGGCTTCAGGAATTTTCTTCTTATGATGCCGTCGTCGCATATCTCGATGTACACGATGTAATGGTCGTCGGCCATCGGGTGCGCCGCGCTGCCGACCTTCACGAGTATTCCGTCCGCTTTCTTCTCGATCACCGGAACATGCTTCTCCACCGACGCGTCGACGGTGTTCGCAACGGCCAGATTCATGTCCTGACCGCAGCAGACCAATTTTCCCTTGCCGCCGAATTCAACCTCGACGATGTTGCCGCATATCGCGCATACGTAGATCTCTCTCTGTTTTGGCATTTTTATCACCAGTGTTCCGTATCATCTCACCGCTGACCATTCTATTTAACATTTCGCAAAGTACAGGGAAGAATGTGAAACGTTCCCGCGCGCATACGAAAAGGTTAACATCAAAGATATTTGATGTACCTGACGGTAATATGAAGAAGATGCTCATGATCAACGGGAGCCCGCGCAGCAGCGGTTCGAGCGCGGAGATACTGAGGGCGGTCGCCGAAAGCGCCTCCGGAAAGGGATTCGTATGCGAAATGATCAATCTGGGGGAATTGAGGATATCGCACTGCAAAGGATGCAGATACTGCAAGGCGCACGGCAAATGCGTCATAGACGACGATATGTCGCCCCTTTACGGGAAGATACAGGACGCCGATGCGATCGCGTTCTCCGTGCCTGTGTACTTCGGCGCCGAGAACGGGCTGTTCAAGAACTTCCTCGACAGATTATACGCATTGATAGACAACAAGGACGGTACGAGAACTGTTCGCTTCGGAAAGGAGAAGAAAGGCATCGTTGCGGTGAACTGCGGCGCCCCCGACGGCAATATGACGTATCACGGCATCATGGCGCATCTCTTCAATGTGCTGAAGTCATTCGGCGTCACCGACATATCATCGGGGATCGTACCGAAGGCGTCCCCCGAGACGGTGCGCGGTTCGCAGTTCCTGAAGGACCTTATCGAGGCGTTCGAATTCCAGATGTCGCTGTGATCCCATGCAGATACCCGTGATGCCGCTGAGGACCGTGAACGGGAATATCGTAACGTCCCGCATAACGATCAGCGGCACCTCGGTCGCGATGACGGAGAACACGATGGGATACAACGATCTGATGTCGTCGCTGTCGGACGTTCTCGGCAGGGACGTACCGATGCTCGGGGTCGATGTCGACGGCGTTCGGAAAAAGGACCTCAGCGGGGAACTGCTCAGGAAGATAAGATCGAAGCATGAGCTCTGGCTGATGACCGGCATACGGAACGCCGGCGACGTCATGGACGCGTTCCACGGGAGCGCCAGCAGGATCATCGTACCGTACCATTTCACATCCGATGCGCTCCTGAGGGAGATCATCGAACTTTCCGACAGCTGCATACCGGCGCTGTTCGCGGAACGGGACGACGTATATGCAAAAGGGAAGAAAAAGGACCTAAGAAGTTGCATCAGAACGCTGACGAACATGAATTTCAGAAAGATGATAGTGTTCGACGCCGCCGGCGGCAGTGTGAGATGGGACGGTCTGCACGAATTCACGGACGTTCTCGTCCCGTATGCCGCGACGGTCGGCGATGCCGAAGCGCTTCATAAGGAAGAGTTCGGCGACGTCGTCGTGTCGGCGGCGGACCTCTTTCGGAACGCTTCGAAGAGGTCGGAGATCGGAAGCTGCATGCTTCCGTGACCCAGACATCGAATAACAATCGCCATCGCAGATGTTAACGCCTTTAACAATATCTTAAATATATGTGCTATAATCGGGAAATGCCGGTGATGGGAAGCCCGGGTGTTACCCGAACTTCCACAGGCTCGGCAACACCCGGGACCAGACCCGGTAGGAGGTGCGTAAATCATGCCCCGACTCCGGCGGATCCGGATCCGAGTGGTTATTGGCTCGGTGACGATCGTCATCGATTGGCAATGAACCAAGCGACGAGTGGTTCACGTTACGAACCCGGCTCCTTCGGAGGTCGTTACACTTCCTGAGATGTGATTGACTCTCTATCTTAAATGTATTACGCACCGGAATGTTTTGATAATATCTTGGATGCGAAGCCGCGGGCCTCTGTGACAATGTGCTCCGGAATATCGTTCATTCCGTCCGTGGCGCTTATCTTCAGTTCGCCGGCCCATTCCGCCCCGATCGTCTTTGCGAAGGCTTTTGCTATTGATACTGTGCTCTGGAATATCGGAACGGGGTCGCCTCCGGCGGCGATCAGCGCCGCCGTCTTTCCCTTTCTCTTTCCTTTACCGGAGAGCCATACGCATTGGAATCTGTCTATGACCTGTTTGATGATCGATGACGGTCCGGAGAAATATATCGGTATCGCAAGAACAATATATATCGGCGTCCGCGACCGCTTTGTATATCCCGCCCATGTCATCGTCCGTGACGCACTTCCCGGACGCTGCACATGATCCGCATCCGGTGCAGTGGCGGATGTCCATCCGGTGCGGCCTTACGAACGTTATCTGCGCATCCGGCATCGCGGATGCGGCAATACCGCACAGCTTCGCCGTTATGCCGTTCTCCCTCGCGCTGCCCGTTATGAAAAGGACGTTCATACGTGCGCATTGGTTTACATGTATAAGATTCGACTGTAAGTTTATATTCGCTCATGCTTATCGGCTCCGCGTATATGAGTGATTTTAACAAGTCGAGAGGGGTTGTTTTTCCGAGGAATGTTCTCTTGGGTCACGGCATACTCGGCCAAGTCGTCGGAGTATGCGATGACTTCAGGTTCCCTAAGACCGGCATGATCGTCTCCGGCGACACCACGTACGCGGCCGCCGGGAAGGATGTCAAAGAGCTCATGGAGGACGCCGGGTACGAGATGCACGTGCACATGACCGGCGCGGCCACCTTCGCAAATTCCGATAAAATAATCGACGACGCGCATGAGACCGGCGCGAAGTTCATACTCGCCGTCGGCGGAGGCAGTAAGATAGACCTTACGAAGATCGCCTCCAAGGAGCTGAAAATACCGTTCATAAGCATTCCGACGTCGGCGGCGCACGACGGCATCTCGTCCGGCCGCGCGTCCATGAAATCCGACCTCGGGCCGGTGTCCGCGGACGCCATGGTCCCGATGGCCATCGTCGCCGACACGCATATCATATCCAGGTCGCCGTACAGGCTGCTTGCGTCCGGGTGCGCCGATGTGATCTCCAATCTGACGGCAATATTGGATTGGAAGCTGGCGAAGAACAATAGGAACGAGGCGTACAGCAGGTCGGCGGAGGCGCTCTCGATGTATTCCGCGGAAACGATCATCGATCATTCCAAGTTCATCCGCGGCGGCACCGAGGAAAGCGTATGGGTGGCGATGCGCCCGATAATAGTTTCCGGTATCTCGATGAGCATCGCCGGAAGTTCCCGGCCGACGAGCGGTTCGGAACATCTGTTCTCGCATGCCCTGGACATCCTGCATCCCGGTACCGCGCTGCACGGCGAACAGTGCGGCGTCGGCGCGATAATGATGATGTACCTCCACAAGGGGGACTGGATGATGGTAAGGGATGCGCTTGAGAACATCGGGGCCCCCGTGAATGCGGAGCAGCTCGGATTGAATGACAGCGATATCATCGACGCTCTGACGGAGGCGCACAACGTCAGAAAGGAAAGATACACGATACTTGGCGACCGCGGACTGGACAGGAAGGAAGCGGAGGCCGTTGCAAGGGCCACTATGGTCATCGGGTGATAGATATGGTTTTGATCACACTTATCGGAGAAACGCAGGCGCGCATCGGGAATAGGTTCTATTTCACGGGCCCGCTGACGGAATGTAAGGAATGCAGGCTGCGGGGGATCTGCTTCAATCTTGAGCCGGGCTCATTGTACGAAGTGGTCGCCGTCCGCGATACGATCCACGACTGCCCTATACACGAGGGTTCGGTGAGGGTGGTCGAAGCTGAACGGAAACCGATCCCGGCGGCGGTGCCGAGGAAGCACGCGATCGACGGCAGCACGGTGACCTTCGAGTGCAGGAAGTGCAACAACATCGGATGCGGCGATCGCGCGTACTGCGTCCCGGTGAGCATAAAGGACGGCACGAAGCTGCGTATAACCGACGTGATAGGCGACCTCGACTGCCCGAACGGCGAGAACATGGTGCTCGTGAAACTGGGCTGAGACACATCTGACGGCATGAAAAGAACACGCCGGCGTACCGTCATTTCCGGTCCTTTCCGGGATACCGGAAAGGCGGAGAGAATATTTATATAAAGACGTGGAACGTTTCGCCATATCAGATTCCTTCTCCGGGCCAGGATGGAAACGGACGCGGGGAAGGAGCGGTATGTACCGCATATCGGAACCAAGGAGAAATTGAGATGGCCACATATAAACAGCCGTGCAATCAATGCGGCGAATTGATCGACAGGGACAGCCGCGTTTGCCCCAAATGCGCAACCAAGAATCCGTACGGGTTCAGCTGCCCGAAGTGCCTGAGGACGATCGCCCGCGGCGACCTCGCCTGCGCCGGATGCGGAAAAACGCTGACCGTGGCGTGCCCGCTCTGCAACGGACAGACATTCGTCGGAAGCAGCAGATGCGACGCCTGCGGAAGATCCCTCATGGTAATGTGTGAGAACAAGAAGTGCGGCGTTCCGCAGTATTTCGATAACACCAAGTGCACCGCATGCGGCAAGGCCGTGAAGGACGGGGGCAAAAAACTTATGAAAGGCAAAGGAAGTGCATGAGCATGATGCAGGCATTCACAAAGAACTACACAAACAACAGCACGGACGCGGGATTCCAATTCACGTTCCACTGCGACTGCTGCGGGGACGGGTACAAATCAAGTTTCATTGAGTCGGAGACCTACAAGAAGAGAAAGAAGACCAGTTTCCTGGGCAAGTCCGCCGGCCTCGCCGGAGGACTGTTCGGAGGCAAGGCCGCGACGGCCGGCAACGCGGCCGAACGCGGGAGCAGCATATCCAACGAGAGGTTCGACGGCCAGCCCCCGGAGTGGCACAAGGAGCACGAGCAGGCGTTCGCGAAGGCGCAGAACGAGTCGAAGCAGCATTTCCACCGCTGCCCCCACTGCAATAAATACGTGTGCGACCACTGCTGGAATGAGGACGCGGGACTTTGCACAGGTTGCGCCCCCAGACAGGAGGTCTACGTGGCGGCGGCCGCTGCCGGCGCCATGAAGCGGAACATCGACGACAAAGCGTCGACGGCGGTCGTATGGGACGGCAAGATCGAAAGTAAGGTCACAATATGCTCGACCTGCGGGAAACCCGCCGGAACGGGTAAGTTCTGCAGCAACTGCGGCGCGTCGAACGACATGAAGGAATGCCCCAAGTGCGGCACCAAGAACGCGCCTTCGGTACGCTTCTGCAACAACTGCGGCGGCAATATGCAGGGTGAGGCGCCCGCGCCGCCGTCCGCCGGATGCCCCTGCGGGCACAGCAATCCCCCGGGAACCAGGTTCTGCGGCGGATGCGGAAACAAACTGCAGTGAAAATATATTACCCTCCCGCAAGGGAGGGAATTTTAACTTTTCTTTCGGATCAGCGGAACTTCTCTCCGGTTATCCGCTCGAACATGCTCGTGTAGAGGTCGCTCGTCCTCTTTATGACGTCCTGCGGAAGCGCGGGGATCGGAGGTTCCGGCCGTCCGTTCGCACGGGCATCCATCAGCTCCTTGTGATATCCCGTATCACGGTAATGCAGTCTGACGAACTCCTTGCTCAGTTCCACCACATTCCCTTTGTCATATGACTCCCGGTCCCACCAGCGGTCCTCGTCAAGCGTTCCGAACGTGTCTATCACGATCAGCTGTCTCTTCTCGTCGTAACCGAACTCCTTCTTCCCGTCGACGTGTATCAGTCCGCGCTTGGCCGCCTCTTTCCCTATGATATCGTCTATCGCGAGCACAGTGTCCAAGATCCCCTTGTAATCCTTGTCGGTCAGGCCGGCGATCCTCTTCGCCTCGGCCTCGTCCAGCTCACGGTCGACGGCCTCCAGCTTCGTCGTCGTCTCGAGATACGGTCTGGGAAGTTTGTCGCCGTACTTCACCTGATATCCCTTCGGGAATCCGAGCACCTCCGCGGTGATCTTCCCGGACTTCAGCCGGTCCATTAACGAACCGGCCGCGTAATGCCTGCAGATCACTTCCAGCGGTATCAGATAGTTCGTTGTCTTGGTGTTTATCTTATCGTAATCCTCGATGATGTTGAATCTCTTCACGCGCATCCGCGACGGCGGAAGGTACTCGATGAAATGCCCCTTTATCCCGTTCTTCTCCAGCAGCCTGAACCAGTACTGCGCCGTCCTGCACAGCGTTTCGCCTTTGTGCGGTATCGCCGACGGTATCACTTTGTCGAACACCGAAACGTTATCGCTGAACACGAATTCCAGCGTATTGCCGTCCACCTGGTAAACTTCCTTGACCTTCCCTTTGCGAATGAGCTTCATTGTTGTTAATCAACGGTCAGCATATTAAATCTTCGCAGAATCGCTTCCGTCCAGAACGCCGATGAGCATCCGTATCACGCTTTCCGCGACAGCTTCCCTGATGTCGTTCCGCGAGCCTTTCAGGCTGAGGCGCGCGCATCCCGTCGCGTTCTTATCGGATACAGCAATGAACACGGTCCCGACGGGTTTCTCCGATGTCCCTCCGTCCGGGCCGGCTATGCCTGTCGCAGATGCGGCGATATCGGTGCCGAATAACTTTCTGGCGCCGTCCGCCATTGCCTTCGCGGTCTCCGCGCTCACCGCTCCGTATCTCTCCAGCGTCCCGCGGGGCACTCCCAATATTTTTTCCTTCGACGCGTTCGAATAAGTGACGGCGCATCCGGCGAAGGATACGGACGCGCCCGGAACATCGGTGATGCGCGACGCGATCCCGCCGCCGGTGCATGATTCCGCGAGCGACAGTGTGTATCCGTTCTTCAGAAGCAGTCCGGCGAGTCTGACGGAAGCGTCAGATATCATCTTTCAGCCCCTTGATGCGTCCGATGCCGTCGATATCGTCTATAACGTCGGCCACCGCCTTCGGCACGAGTATCTTCCAATCCTCGTCCGCGAGCATGCGCCTGCGCACTTCCGTTCCCGAATATTCCGGACGGTTGTACAGCGGGGAATCCTTTATTTCGTAACCGGCCTCGTAAAAAAGGCGCCTTGTTAACGTATTATTGGAATACACAACGGAGAACGGCGGCGACATTGAGACGACGTGCGATACCCAGACGGAATATCGATTGAGGTCCTCCATGGGAACGATGTAAGCGTTCGTTATCTCCGCCTCTTTCAATGAGTCGGAGATCATGCGGTAGCGTTCGCCCGCGGTGAACGGATTGTTTATCGTGTGCGAATATTGGGCGCTCCCGATCCCTATCGTCAGGTTCGCTGACGCTTTGGATATTTTGCGTATCACTTCCAGATGCCCTTTATGGAACGGCTGGAAACGGCCTATTATCAGGGAATCGTTCTCGTGTCTGCGCATGTTCACCACCAAAGCATGATACCCGTTCTTAGATTTACTGAGGCGCCGGCCTTGCGATCGCGTCGGTCATCGGCGGTCTGTCCAAATGCTTCGCCGTTGATCTGCCGTCCGACGTTATCGGAAGCAGCTTGTTCAGGTACTGTTCCTTCTTCTCGCAGTCTATCAGCGCATGCTCCAATACGTCCCTGAGATTCTCAACGGTGACGATGTCGATCATATCGTAATATTTCGTCTCAATCATCACGTCCTTCCCGTTCTCTTTCGGGATGAGCACTTTCCTCACCCCGGCGTTCGCGGCCGCCTCCAGCTTCGCCGTCACGCCGCCTATCGGAAGAACTTTGCCGCGGACGCTGAGGCTCCCGGTCATGGCCATCGTCTGGTCCACGGGTATCTCCTCCATCGCCGAGATCACGGCCGTTGCGATCGTGATGGACGCGCTGTCGCCCTCCACGCCGTCGTATGTGCCTATGAACTGAATGTGTATGTCGCGCTCCGAGATGTCGGTCATCGTGTACTTCTTTATCACGGCGGAGATGTTCTCAACGGCCTCTTTCGCGATCGTTCCCAGCTGTCCCGTTGCGACGATCTTTCCCTTCTTCGACTGCGACGGAGCGACCTCTGCGACTATCGGCAGAACGATGCCTGAGTATTCGGCCATGTTCGAGCTTGCGTTCATTGCGGCGAGCCCGTTCACTGCGCCTATCTCCGCGCCGACGGTCTTGAACATCTCGTACGCTTTGTGCGATTCTATGTAACGGTCCGCGAGCTGCTGCTCGAGGCTGCGCGCGGTGCGCTTCGCTTCCAATACGTCGGCTTTCGTGACGAGCTTTGCTTTCTTCGCCACCGCCACGTCGCCGGCGACGCGTATCAGTCCGCCGAGCTCCCTCATTCTTAACGTCAATTCGTTCTTTTTACCGGCCCTGCGCTGCGCTTCCCTGAGGATCTCCGCGACCGCGTACTTATCGAAGTGCGGAATCTTTCCGTCCTTCATCACTTCCTGCGCAACGAACCGTATCAGTTTCTTACGGTTGTCGTCGGTATCCCTCATCGAGTTGCGCATGTACACCTCGTACCCGTATCCGCGTATCCTGGACCTGAGCGCCGGGTGCATGCCGTTTATCGCGTCCACGTTCCCGGCGCACACCAGTATGAAGTCGCACGGGACCGGTTCGCTTTTCACGAGCGCTCCGGATGAGCGTTCGCTCTGCCCGGTGATGGACATCTTGCCCTCCTGCATCGCGGTGAGCAGCGACTGCTGAGATTCGAGTCTGAGCACGTTGATCTCGTCGATGAACAGAACTCCCTTGGATGCCTTGTGCACCGCTCCCGGCTCCAGCCTGTC
>JAIRTZ010000101.1 GCA_031254685.1 Methanomassiliicoccaceae archaeon | reverse complement strand
ATACTCGCGTCCGGCGTGTCCAGGAAAAAATTGAACATTCCCGGCGAGAAGGAATTTTTCGGAAAGGGCGTGAGCTACTGCGCCGCATGCGACTGCAACTTCTACAAAGGGAAGCGCGTCGCGATAATAGGCGACGGGTCCGAGGCGGCTGCGTCCGCGGAGCTGATGACGGCGTACGCGTCGCATGTGTACTGGATAACGAAGGATACGAAAGCGTCCGATATGATGATCAAAAAGGCGAAGGACGCCGGCGCCGAGATGATCGGCGCGGCCCCGGCAAAGATATTGGGCAAGGAAAAAGTAACGCAGCTGATGTTCGCCGATTCGTCGATGGTGAACGTCGACGGCGTGTTCATCGAACTGGGCGCGCGCTCATCGTCGGACCTCGCGATGGACATCGATGTCATGCCGAACCCTGACGGAACGATAAACGTCAACGATAAATGCGAAACTTCCGTGAAAGGCGTGTACGCATGCGGCGACGTCACCGGGAAGCCGTGGCAGGTGGCGAAGGCCGTCGGCCAGGGCGCGACGGCCGGGATCAGCGCGGCGGCGTACGTAAAAGGTGAGCGAAGTGACCGATAAGGAATTGATATCCGGCATGCTGAGGGAAGAGGGCGGATTTCAGAAGGCACTGAGGAACGTGCTCAACAACGAACTTAACATGACGGTCAACGAGTTCTGTCTCGCCACGGGAATATCGCAGAGCACAATGTACAAGATACTCGAGGAGAAACGCGAACCGAATCTGAGAACGATACGGGCGATAATAAAAGCCGTCCGTTATCTTTCGGCGAAGCCCGACGAACGTTTCATAGCGATAATCGCGTCGCACCAGGTGCTGAAGACGATCAGCGAGACGGTGAAAGTGGGAACCAGGGACATCCACCTGCGCGAATACCCCGTGGCGACGATGGAGGACGCGATAATCTCCGCGGTGATGGCCGAACGCGACGGGGCGCTCGCTGTCGTGTGCGCGCCGATAATCGCGCCCACGATCGAAAGGATCCTGAAGATCCCCGTCTCGCCGGTGATACCGACGTCAAGCATCTACGACGCGATCGAAAAGATAAGGGACGATATATAAAAATAAAAATATCAGCTTAACTATTATCACACCATTAAGTGATAATATGTTCGAACTGAATGTTATAAGCAACACGCCTCTCGGGGCGATGACCGATATCGACACCGTCGCGGAGACGTTCCTGACGCAGATCGGGTACATACCGAAGGGATACGACCCGAAGACGGACGCCGGAAGCGTGAGGGAAAGCGTCCCGTACCGTCTGTTCATGGAATTCTTCATGCGCAATATGTCAAAGATATGGACGGTCGAGGAATTGGCGGCATTGATGCGGACAACGAAGCCGACGATATACAGGCACATCAACAAACTGAAGTCAATGGACATACTCGAGTCCGCGGACGTTGAATTCGACGGGCAGATGAGGAAAGGATACCGCATACGCTACGGGGACCTGAGGAAGGCGTGGTCCTTCACGGAGGCGAACGTGGCCATGGCGATGGAGAATTACAAAAAAACGGTGGCGCACTTCCAGTCGCTCGCGGACAGGGAGAGAGATACGCGTGTCTGATAAAGAGGAATTGGGACTCGCCGAAGGGGGACGGTACTCCGTGACCGTCGAGAAGGGCGAGGACTCGGAAGGCATTTTCGCAGGGTATGCGATGCTCGGGAACGAATCCGCGATCGTCATGCGGTTATCGAACGGTACGACAAGGATGATCCCGACAGCGAGGATCGTGCATATCGACCTCGTAGACAGCGCCGGCCGCAGGAAGGACGAGAAGAAGCCGGAGCTCTATTACGGATGATCATATGCGCGACATGAACAGACGCGTCATAGAGATGATCCTGAACGGCGAGGTCAGGGACAGGGCGCATCTGCAGAAACTGAAAGTGAGACTTGCCGGCGAGCACAACCTGACGGAAGTTCCGCCGAACTCGGAGATACTCGCCGCCGCCCGCGGGGACGAATTGGGGAAGGTCACGCCGCTGCTTCGCAGAAAGCCCGTGAGGACCGTGAGCGGCGTGGCCGTCGTCGCCGTGATGACGTCGCCGCATCCGTGCCCGCACGGTAAATGCACGTACTGCCCGGGAGGCGTTGACGCCGGGTCGCCGCAATCGTACACGGGAAAAGAACCGGCGGCGAGGCGGGCGCTCAGGAACGAGTTCGACCCGTTCAGACAGGTGACCGACCGCATTAAACAGCTTGGGGACATCGGTCACAGAACGGATAAGATAGACCTGATAATCATGGGCGGGACGTTCACGTCGCGCGAATACGAATACCAGGAATGGTTCGTGAGAAGATGTTTCGACGCGATGAACGGGACCGATTCCGAGAATATCGGGAAGGCGCATGCGATGAACGCATCGTCGGCGCACAGATGCATAGGAATGACGGTTGAGACGAGGCCCGACGTTTTTAATGAGGAACAGATAGAAAGGGCCATGGCGCTCGGCGCCACGCGCGTGGAGCTCGGCGTTCAGATACTTGACGACGAGATACTGAAGGGAGTGAACCGCGGGCACGGCGTGAAAGAGACGATAGAGGCGACGCGGAACTGCAAACGGCACGGATTGAAAGTCTGCTACCACGTGATGCCCGGTCTTCCGGGATCTTCGTTCGAGAAGGACATCGCATCGTTCAGAAGGATGTTCGACGACCCGGACCTGAGGCCGGACATGCTGAAAATTTACCCTACGCTGGTGATCCCGGGGACGGAGCTCCATCAGCTGTGGTCTTCCGGAAGATACGTCCCGTACGGGAACGAGGAGGGCGTGGAACTTGCGGCGGAGATGAAATCGATCGTTCCCGAGTACGTGAGGATACAGAGGATCCAGAGGGACATACCGGTGCCGGAGATAGCCGCCGGCATAACCAAGAGCAATCTCCGCGAACTGGCGCGCGAGCGGCTGCTGCGGGACGGCAGGGAATGCCGGTGCATACGATGCCGCGAGGTCGGTCAGAATGATATCTCAATGGACGACCCGTCCCTGATCGTGACGAAGGACCTCGAATACGAGGCGTCCGGCGGAACGGAACATTTCATATCGCTGGAGTACGACGATATGATCGTCGGATACGTAAGATTAAGGCTGGACGGCGGCGACACCGCGACGATACGCGAACTGAAAGTTTTCGGAAGGATGGCCGGCATCGGAGAGGACGGCGAGTGGCAGCACAGAGGCTTCGGCAAAGAGCTGATGGCGAAGGCGGAAGAGAAGGCGAGAGCGTCCGGAAAACGAAAGATGAGGATAAACAGCGGCGTGGGCGTCCGCGACTATTACGATTCGCTGGGATACGGGCTGCACGCGCCGTACATGACGAAGATCATTGAGTGACGATGATGTATTCCTGATCGAACTGCATGTTCGTGACGGTGATA
Source organism: Methanomassiliicoccaceae archaeon (assembly GCA_031254685.1). Lineage (GTDB taxonomy): Archaea > Thermoplasmatota > Thermoplasmata > Methanomassiliicoccales > Methanomethylophilaceae > Methanomicula. The sequence goes on along the minus strand of JAIRTZ010000101.1, from coordinate 7,279 downwards.
ACGGCACGTCCCATATCGTCGACCATATCGGACACTTTGGACGACGGCCCGAGGACGAGATACCTGACCATTCCGGTCGACGTATCGATCACGATGTCCTCTATCTGCCCCAACAACTGACCGTCCTTGCTGACGGCCATCTTCCCGGCGATCTCGGAAATGAACACACGGCTGTCCATCACGGTATCACCCGTAGAACGGGATGTCGTCCCATGACGTCCTTCTCTTCTTTATCTGATCGCCCATCTCCTCGTAGCTTTTCATCAGATCGGCGTCCACCGACGGCTTGACGGAATTCAGCGCAGCGCTGAAATGTCCCGCTCCCACGTATTCGATGTCCGGGTCCTCGCGGTACGCTTCCATGCCGGCCTCGCGGCATAACGCTTCCAGATCGGCACCGACGTAGCCGTCGGTCCCCTTCGCGATATCGTCCAGGTCCACGCCCTTCAGCGGCATCTTCTTCGTATGGACCTCAAGTATCTTCCGTCTCGTGCCGATGTCCGGCATCCCTATGAGCACCATTTTATCGAATCTCCCCGGCCTGAGCAGGGCCGGGTCTATCATATCCGGCCGGTTCGTGGCGCCCATTACCATCACGTTCTTCAGACTTTCGACGCCGTCCATCGACGTCAGCAGCTGATTCACCACCTTCTCCCAATTCCCGGAACCCGACGTTCCGCGCCTCGGCGCCACGGAATCCATCTCATCGAAGAATATGATGCACGGCGCCATCTGTTTGGCGCGCTTGAATATCTGTCTGATCGCTTTTTCGCTCTCGCCCATCCACTTGCTCGCGATCTCCGGGCCGTTGACGCATATGAAGTTCGCGCCCGATTCGTTGGCGACGGCCTTCGCTATCAATGTTTTCCCGGTCCCCGGCGGTCCGTAGAATAAAATCCCTTTCGCCGGTCTTATACCGAGCCTCTCGAATGCTTTCGGGGCCTCGGTGGGAATGAACGCCTCCTTTATTTCCCGTTTCACGTCCTCAAGCCCGCCGACATCGGCCCACGTGACCCTCGGTATCTCCACGATCACCTCACGCATCCCGCTCGGTTCCACTTCTGCCAAAGCCGACGAGAAATCGTCCATCGTCACCTTCATCGTTTCCAGGACCGCGGCCGGTATCGGTTTGTCGAGATCCAATTCCGGCATCTTCCTGCGCAGGCATTTCATCGCCGCCTCGCGTGCCAGCGCCGCAAGGTCCGCGCCGACGAATCCCTGCGTAACGCCCGCCAGGTGCTCGACGTTCACGTCGCTGCCCAGCGGCATCCCGCGTATGTGCACATCGAGTATGTCCTTGCGCGCCCCCCTTCCGGGCATGCCTATCTCGATCTCACGGTCGAATCTCCCGGGACGCCTCAGCGCCGGATCGATGGAATCCTCACGGTTCGTCGCCCCTATCACGACGATGTCCCCGCGTCCGCTCAGCCCGTCCAATAACGTCAGCAGCTGGGCGACGATGCGCCGTTCCACCTCGCCGGTGACGGAATCCCTTTTCGGGACGATGGAATCTATCTCGTCCAAAAATATTATGCTCGGGGCGTTGGTCTCCGCCTCCTTGAATATCTCCCGCAGACGTTCCTCGCTCTGTCCGTAGTACCGTCCGATTATCTCAGGTCCCTGAATCGCGAAGAACGCCGCCCCGGACTCGTTGGCGACGGCCTTCGCTATCAGCGTCTTTCCGGTGCCCGGTGGTCCGTACAGGAGGACGCCCTTAGGCGCGGATATCCCCAGTCTTATGAACAATTCCGGGTGTTTCATCGGAAGCTCGATCATCTCGCGTATCTTCCTGAGTTCGTCGTCGAGTCCACCGACATCATCGTACGTTATCTGTTCGGTGTAGCTCTCCTTCTTCGCCGCCGGTTCCGCTTTCAGCACGATCTCGGTCCCGGGGCCTATGGTCACGGGCCCCTGCGGAACGGTGCTGACCACAAGGAACGTTGAACGGTTGCCCATCAGCGCAACGTTAGGGACAAGTATGTCGCTGCCCTTCATCACGGGGCGGTTCATCAGCCCCTTCCTGAAGATGTCGGAGGCGCCCTCCCCGAATCTGATCTTCTTGCCGTCCTGTATGTTCGGCGATAACGTTACTTTCTCCGCGGGCTTGGGGTCGCATCTCTTGACCTTCACGGATTCGTCAATGCTCGCGCCGGCGTTAGTTCTCGTGATGCCGTCGATGCGTATCACTCCGAGCCCCTCGTCCCCGGGGTCGCCCCTGAACACCTTCGCGACGGTGGTCTTCCTGCCGGTTATCTCTATGACGTCGCCGACCTCCACCCCCAGTTTGGCACGTGCCTTGGCGTCGATGCGGGCACGCCCGTGCCCGGCCTCCGCGGCGTTGGCCGCCTGATTGACCCTGAGCTCAATGACCTTGTCCATCATATGGCGGATGGTGTTCGCTTTATATCATACATTCCTTTGCTGCTTTCGCCGTTTTCAGAAAAGCACGCGTACGAACGCACGTATACGGGTAACAAACCCTTATATAGAATGACGCATTGCTCGTTGAATACAAGCTTAAGCTATCTATGGGTCTGTAGCTCAGCTAGGTAGAGCATCTGACTTTTAATCAGGTGGTCAAGGGTTCGAATCCCTTCAGACCCGCTGATGGTCTCATGAGCGATCAAAGGGACACGATCAAGTATGAGAAAAGAAACGAACATTCAGGCGCTTTTCATGCGGAGGGGTTTCCCGCTGACCGGCAGCGGGGCAATTGGTAGGTGAAAACACTTGGCAGCAGATAACATCGCGTTCAACGTCCTTAAGCACGACCTTGTACCGGAACATCATCTTCTCAACGAGGAGGAGGCACAGCAGATCCTTTTGAAACTGAAAGTGACCTGCGACCAGCTTCCCAAGATCAGAAGAAGCGATGCCGGGATAAAAGTGTTGGAGAACATATACGGCCCCATAGAGGAGGGGCGCATCGTAAAGATCATCAGAAAAAGTGAGACGGCGGAGGAATTCGTCGCTTACAGGCTCGTAACAAGGGGATGAATCATTGAGGGATCTCGTAAAATTATATTTCGATGAGCGGAGCATCGTGAACCATCACGTTTCGTCATTCAACGACTTTTTGGCGACCCCCGACAATCCGAACAGCAGGATGCAGCGGATCGTCGATAACCTTCGGGTACCTACGGATGACGCGGAGAGAGGAGTGATACGTCTCGACCCCGAGAGGACGAACGGTCGCAACATAGAGATACGCATCGGCAGGAAGAGAGATGAGAACGGTGAGGTGGACCCGCATTCGAGGCCCACCGTACACGTGGACGAACCGAAGATAATGGAGGCGAACGGCTACAGGCACGAACTGTCGCCGATGGAAGCGAGACTCAGGAATTTGAACTACCTTGCGCCGATCCATCTGGACTTCACCGTCATCGAGGACGGCGTGGAGAAGGATTCGGAAAAAGTGCACGTCGGCGACCTTCCGATGATGGTGAAATCGAAAGGATGCAACCTTAACCGAAAGGTCATCGAAATGCACTCCGAGCGCGAGATGTCCGACGAGGAATACAATGGGATACTCTTACAGCAGAAAGAGGACCCGAGGGATCCGGGAGGATACTTCATCGTCGGCGGTACCGAACGCGCACTGATAACGCTGGAGGACCTCGCTCCGAACCGCGTGATGATAGAGTACAACGAAAAGTACGGCACACGTCTTGAATCGGCGAAGGTGTTCTCGCAGAAGGAAGGATACCGCGCATTGACGCTGGTGGAGAAGAAGAAGGACGGAATGTTAATGGTGACCGTCCCGGTCGCGTCGACCGCGATCCCGCTGATAGCGCTGATGAAGGCGCTCGGGATGGAGCGCGACCAAGAGATATACGAAACGATAGTCTCGCGCGAGGAGATGGCCAACATCGTTTACGCGAACATAGAGAACAGCCAAGATAAGAAAACATACGCGCCGAACGGCTACCACACGCAGGAGGACGCGATATTGTTCCTGGAGAGAAATTTCGCGGCGGGCCAGGCCAAGGAGTACAGGACGAAGAAAGTAGAATCGATACTCGATCGTTCGCTGCTGCCGCACCTCGGCGACACCGAGGCCGATCGCATGAAGAAGGCGATCTTCCTCGGACGCATTGCGCACGCAGTTCTTGAGTTATCCATAGACAAGAGAAAAGAGGATGACAAGGACCACTATGCGAACAAGAGACTGAAACTGTCCGGCGACCTGATGGAGGACCTTTTCAGAACGTCGTTCAACAGTCTGATGAAGGACCTCAAATACCAGCTGGAGAGGAATTGGGGCCGGAAGAAGGATGAGCTGAAGATCTCGTCATCGATACGCCCCGACCTGCTCACGCACAAGTTGCTGCATTCGCTGGCCACCGGCAACTGGGTCGGCGGACGCGCGGGCGTTTCGCAGCTGCTCGACAGAACGAGCAACATGTCGGCGATGTCGCATCTCAGAAGAGTGACATCATCGCTGACGAGGAGTCAGCCGCACTTCGAGGCGCGCGACCTTCACCCGACTCAGTGGGGACGGCTATGTCCGTCGGAAACGCCGGAAGGTCAGAACTGCGGTCTCGTGAAGAACGCGGCGCTGATAATAGACGTCTCGGAAGGGTTCCAGGAGGCGGACCTGAAATGGATACTGAAAGATCTGGGCCTCGGACAGGTCAAACAGTCCGGAAGCAGGATATACGTGAACGGGGACCTCGTCGGAACGCACACGGACGCGGGAAAGCTCGTTGCCGAGATACGCGACCGCAGGCGCTGCGGCATGATGTCCGGTGAGGTCAACATACGATTCGACGAAGAGATGAACGAAGTGATAATGAACTGCGACGAGGGACGTCTCAGAAGGCCCCTCCTCGTACTGAAGGACGGGAAGACGATACTCACCCGCAAGCACGTCGAAGGGATCCGCGACAAGAAGGTCGAATGGAACGGCCTGTTCCGCGAAGGCATACTCGAGTGGCTTGACGCCGAAGAGGAAGAGGACGCATTGATAGCGGTGGACGCGTACGATGTGCCGGAACGCTGCGAGCACTGCGGACGCGCGCTGTCCCCGATGGACGCGGACTGGATGAACTGCGGGAAGGAAGGCAACGTGATACTGAAGTGCAGGTTCTGCGGCGGAGACTTCGCGGTGCCCTCAAAACTTAACGTAAAACACACGCACATGGAGATAGACCCGATGGTGATCCTCGGAGTATGTTCGGGGCTCGTTCCGTACCCGGAGCACAACTCGTCGCCGCGTGTGACGATGGGCGCCGGAATGGCAAAGCAGGCGTTGGGAATACCGGCGTCGAACTATCGCATCAGACCGGACACGAGAGGCCATCTGCTGCATTATCCTCAAAAACCGATGGCGCAGACGCAGACGATGGAGTTCGTCGGCTACAATCACAGACCTGCGGGACAAAATTTCGTGGTCGCCGTATTATCGTACCACGGGTACAACATGGAAGATGCGCTCGTCATGAATAAAAGCTCGATACAGCGCGGTCTCGGACGGTCGTCGTTCATGAGGACGTACCGCGCCGAGGAAAGACGGTACCCGGGCGGGCAGGAGGATCATTTTGAGATACCGTCGCCCGACGTGAGGGGCGCGCGCGCGGATATGGCGTACGCGTCGCTCGGGGAGGACGGTCTGATATCTCCGGAGTCGGAGGTCACCGGAAGCGACGTTCTCATCGGTAAGACATCGCCTCCGCGTTTCCTTGAGGAGGAGACGGACTTCCTGACGCCGCAGAAGAGGCGCGAGACGTCCGTCACCGTAAGGCCCGGCGAATTGGGATACGTGGACTCCGTCATGGTGACGGAATCGGAGAACGGTTCCAGGCTCGTGAGGGTGAAGGTACGCGATCAGAGAATTCCCGAGCTCGGCGACAAGTTCTGCTCGAGACACGGACAGAAAGGTGTCATCGGAAGGCTCGTCGACCAGGCGGACATGCCGTTCACGGCCGACGGCATAACGCCGGACCTCGTCATAAACCCGCACGCAATCCCCAGCAGGATGACCGTTGCGCACGTGCTCGAGATGATAGGCGGAAAGGTCGGTTCGATGGAAGGGCGCACGATAGACGCAACGTCGTTCTCGGGCGAGAACGAACAGTCGATACGCGACGGGCTCGTAAGGAACGGATTCAAGCACACCGGGAAGGAAGTGATGTACGACGGCGTAAGCGGCCGTATGATCCAGACGGATGTGTTCGTCGGTGTCATCTTCTATCAGAAGCTGCACCATATGGTCTCCGGGAAGCTGCATGTGCGTTCCCGCGGGCCCGTGCAGATACTTACGAGACAGCCCACAGAGGGCAGATCGAGACAGGGCGGTCTCAGATTCGGTGAGATGGAGCGCGACTGCCTTATCGGCCACGGTGCCGCAATGGTGATCAAGGACAGACTGCTCGATGAGTCGGACGGAACGCAGCAATATATCTGCGGCAACCCGAACTGCGGGCATGTGGCGATAATGGACCGTCACGGCGCATTATACTGCCCGGTCTGCAAGAATAACACTAACATATACCTGGTGCAGACGTCGTACGCGTTCAAACTGCTTATGGACGAATTGCTGTCTCTCGGCGTTGCCATGAGACTTCAGCTGGAGGACCTGAGATGATCGGAATTTCAAAAAGGATAGGGGCGATAAAGTTCTCATGCGTCTCTCCCGAGGAGATACGCAAGATGTCCGCCACGAAGATAATCACGGCGGACACGTATGACGACGAAGGCTACCCGATCGAAATGGGACTGATGGACCCGCACATGGGCGTCATAGAGCCGGGACTCAGATGCAAGACGTGCGGATGCAAGGTGGACGAGTGCCCCGGTCATTTCGGGCATATCGATCTTGCGATGCCGGTGATCCACGTCGGTTTCATCAAAGATATCAAAACACTGCTGGAGAGCACATGCCGCAAATGCGGACGTCTGATGCTGACGGAAGATCAGATAGAGGAGTGCAGGCTCAACATGGGCCGCGTGGAAGAGCTCGGCGGCGACACCGTCGACCTCAAAACGTTCACAAAATCCACCGCGAAGGACGCGTCCTCCAAGGGGACATGCCCGTACTGCGGCGAGGAGCAGATAAAAATAAAACTCGACAAGCCGACAACTTTCAGAGAGGTCGACGATAATCACAAACTGACGCCGAGAGAGGTGCGCGACCGCCTGGAAAGGATACCGGACGAGGACCTGAAGACATTGGGCATGGACCCGGCGACGTGCAGGCCGGAATGGATGGTGCTCACAGCGCTTGCCGTGCCTCCGGTAACGGTGAGGCCGTCGATCACGCTGGACACCGGCGACA
>JAIRTZ010000092.1 GCA_031254685.1 Methanomassiliicoccaceae archaeon | reverse complement strand
CTGGTGCTCGTTCAGGGCGCTCTCGGTGATGTCCCTGCGCACAACGTTGTTCTTGCTCTCGATCGGCTCCATATGTCCGCAGTGTGCGCATTTGAGGGCGTTGTTCTCTATGCTGAACTCTGTGCTCGCGTTGCAGTTCGGGCATTTTATTATGTCGGTGCTCTTGGCGTCGTCGGTCATTTGCGCACTATCCTTTACATAGATATCGCAAGGTATATTTTTAATATGTCGGCCTGATTTTTTTCCAAACAATTTTTATCGCTAATTATATCGCTAATTATATCGCTAATTTATTTATAGAAAGACGGATTAGAGTGAACCGGGATCGAAGGAGGGCCGTATCCATGAACAGACCGCCGTACGAAATAACCGACAGGATCATCAATCTGCTCGCAGAGATTGTGAATAAGCTCGGCGGATTGGATGCTACCGTAAATAAAAAAATGGATCTTTATCTCAGAAAGGCGAGTATGGTAAAAACTGTCAACTCCTCTTGCGCAATAGAGGCGAATACGTTAACGGAACGGCAGGTGGAGGGGATAATAAACGGAAAGCGTATCATCGCGCCGCCCAATGAGATCATTGAGGTGAAGAACGCGTATGAGGCCTACACCGGAATGGATGGATACGATCCGTACGGAACGGCATCATTCCTGAAAGCGCACGGGACCCTCATGAAACAATTGGCAGAGGATGCCGGAAAATTCAGAAAGACGGATGTCGGGGTATACGCTCAGGGGAAGATCGTTCACTTGGGCGCAAGGCCCCGATTTATCTCCGGTCTGATGGATGATCTTTTCAATTGGGCAAGGACGTCCGAATTGAATCCGATAATAAAGGCATGCGTATTGCATTATGAGATCGAGACGATACATCCGTTCTCGGACGGGAACGGAAGGATCGGCAGACTATGGCAGTCCGTGGTGCTGTGCAGGTACAGCGGACACTTCAAGCTGATGCCCATCGAAACGCTCGTGTATGCGAACCAGCAGAGGTATTACGATGCGATAGAAGCGTCCCGGGACGTTAACAGTTCGACGCCGTTCATTGAGTTCATGCTGGAAATGATATTGGAGACCATGGACGAATTCAGTGCCGGCGGTAACAGACTGCAGGGGATAAAGAATGAATATCTTCTGAATCTGACGAAGAACGAGAAAGAAATGCTGAGGATAATCATCGGCAGCTTCGATGCAGATGCGGCGTTCACCGCAGGCCGTTTGTCAGAAATGACGGACAAAGCGGCACCCACCGTCAGGAACCATCTGAAAAAGTTCACAGACGAAAGGATACTGACAGCTTCCGGTGACAATAAAGGCAGGAAATATGTGCTGAACAAAGACATATTCTCATGATGGCCTAAAAAGAAGAAAAGGTCAGGGGAATGACCCCTGACAAATTATTGATCCGCGTCTCAGATCCTGCCTTTGATCAGCACTTCGATCACGCCGGGGTCGACGAGCGTCGTCGTATCTCCGAGCTCTTCCTGTTTGCTGCCGCCGGCTATCTTTCTCAGGATGCGCCTCATTATCTTCCCGCTTCTTGTTTTCGGAAGTCCCTGCGCGATCTGTATCGTCTTCGGCGTCGCGATGGGACCGACGATGTTGCGCACCTGGTTGATCAGCTGCTTCTTCAGGTCATCGGATTCCTCGAATCCGTCCTTCAGCGTCACGAAGGTGTATATCGCCTCTCCCTTGATCTCGTCCGGCACAGGGACGACGGCCGCCTCAGCGACCGCCGGGTGCGCTATCAGCGCCGCCTCGATCTCCGCGGCGCCTATCCTGTGGCCTGCGACGCTTATCACATCGTCAACGCGTCCCAGCAGCCAGTGGTCGCCGTCCGCGTCCACCCTTGCGCCGTCGCCGGTCAGATAATGTCCCGGGAATGCCGTCCAATACACCTCAACGTACTTCGCGTGATCGTTCCATATCGTTCTCGCGAGCGACGGGAACGGTCTGTTGATGTATAGGTTGCCGGATTCGCCGACGTCGCACAATGTCTTGTTCTCCCGATAGACAGCGGGCTCTATACCGGGGAGCGGCTTCATGGCCGATCCCGGCTTCAGGTCGAACGCGCCGGTCATCGGCGCTATCAGGATACTTCCGGTCTCCGTCTGCCACCACGTGTCGGATATGGGGCAGCGCCCTCCGCCGATGGTCTTGTGGTACCATTTCCAGACGTCTGCGTCGATCGGTTCGCCGACGCTCGCCAGCATCTTCAGCGACGACAGGTCGTGTTTCTTTATCCAGTCGTCGCCGGTCTTTCTTATCATTCTGATCGCGGTCGGCGCGGTGTAGAATATGTCGACCTTCCATTTCTCCGCGACCTGCCAGAATCTGTCATTTTCCGGATAGTTGGGAACGCCTTCGAAGATCAGCGTCGTGGCTCCGGCCGAAAGCGGACCGTACAGTATGTACGTGTGCCCGGTGATCCACCCGATGTCGGCGGTGCACCAGTATATCTGTCCCAGAGTATAGTTGAACACATATCTGAACGATGAGCACGCTCCGACGATGTATCCTCCGTTAGTGTGCACCAATCCCTTCGGTTTTCCGGTCGTTCCCGATGTATATAACATGAACAG
>JAIRTZ010000109.1 GCA_031254685.1 Methanomassiliicoccaceae archaeon | reverse complement strand
CGAGGATCATCATGCCCCTGTTGAATCTTCGTACGTTAAGGCCGGCCTGCTTCGCCTGGTCCTCTCCCAGCAATACGATATTGAGTTCCTTCGCCCACAGCAGCGTTATGAACGTCATTACGGCGATCGGGATGATGACGTACCATACGACGCCCCATTCTATGTTCGAGAACGTCCCGTACAGCCAGAATACCGCGTTCCGCAATTTATCGCCGGAGAACGCCAGCATCAGCGTCTGCAGCGCCGCGAAAAGGAAACCGACCACAACTCCGGCCAGAACGTAATTCGTTGACGATCCGCCGGATTTTTCGGCGATGGTCATCGTCATCAGCAATGCGGCGAGTCCGCCGATGACCGCGGCTATCGGCACCGCGAACGTGGATCCCAGCGAAAATCCGAACACCGTGCCCGAGACTATCGCCATCACCGCCGCGAATCCCGCTCCCGATGATACTCCCGTGATGTACGAATCAACGAGCGGGTTCCTTATTATCGCCTGGTAGATGCAGCCGGCTACCGCCAATCCGATCCCGACGGCGACGGCGACGATCGCCCTCGGCATCCTGTAATAATACACGGTCCTCTCGTCCACTGTGTGAACGCCGTTCTTTATCGCGGACATCATTGCCGATATCGCGTCATGCACCGACATCGTCCCCGCGGAACCGTATGCGAGCGCCACGATGAACATCACGAACGTCATTGTGACGCCGGTCGCGATTATCGCCGCCAGCCTTCTCTTTCTCTTCGAGGTGAGCGATATCTCCGATCTGTCGCTCTTTCTCACGAACAGCACGGAAAGCAAAGCGACGGCGGCGACGGCCGCGATCAAGAGTAACAGTATCACATCCATTCGATCACCTTATATCGGCCCCGTATTGATGAGGCCCTCAAGCGCAAGCAGTATCCTCGGTCCGGCGCGCAGGAACATGTCCCCGTACTCCGCCGCCACATAATATAACGGAACGTTCTCCCACGGGTCCCCGTCCGGATGCGGCCAGGCGGGCAGGGTCGCGGTTATCAGAGCTTTGATGTCCGTGTCCCCGAGGTCCTCGTCCGCAATGAATATCACAATGTCCGGGACCTTCGTTGTTATGTATTCCGGGCTCCTGATCCATCCGGCATCGTCGAATACGTTGACCGTTCCCGCCCTGGATATCACATCGTACACGAACGTACCGTGCCCTATCGCCAATACGTACCACTCGTTGCCCATCAGTATCGCGGCCGTCCTTCCCTTGAGGCCGTCCGTGTTCGCGTTCCCGAGCAGTTCGTCCAATTGTTCTTTCATCTCAAGTATCGCCGCGTTCGCCTCGTCTATGCGGCCGGTCGCGGCGCCGATCATCCATATGTTCCTGTACACGGTCTCAAGCGTATCCGCTTTGTATAACGATAAACATCTGATGCCGGAGCCCCTCAGCGCATTCAGCAGATCGTCGTGGTTATCCTTCTCGCCGACGACGAGATCGGGATCGTATCCCGCAACTCCTTCCGCGGTGGGCGGCGTCAGATAGAATCCCCATTCTTTGACGAGGCCGCGCGCGACCACTTCGTCGGGATAGTTGCTGTAATAATCGACAGCGGCCAGTGAGTCGATGTTGCCCACTTTGCACAATATCTCGGTGGCCACGGCTGATAATGAGACGATACGGTCATTCGTGCCCGAGAATATGCCTTTGCCCATCGCGTCGGCGCACGGTATCAGCGGCTCCTGCCCCGCATAACTGAGCGTGAGCGACGCGTACACATCATCCGAGAGCGTGACGGACCCGGGATTTCCCGCTTTGGCCCATCCGGAATTGGGCATCCATATCCAAAGGTCCCATGTCCTGTCGCCGGATGAGGCCGTGCCGTTCACAGACGTTACGATGTCGCCGTCGAATATCACGGCATAATCCTTTTCCGCGCACGCCGCCTCAATGACGCTCCTTCCGTCCAGGCCGTACGAATCAACGGATACCCACTCCCCGGTGTGATCGCCGAAGTCGATCATTATCCCCTCTTCGCACCTCTGTTCGTGGTCCCGGAACAGGAATAAGGCCGCGGCGGCCATGATCAGCAACATTGCGGCCAGCGCGGCCGCGGTTATCTTTGTCTTTATAATATCTGCCTCACTGAGTTGGATGATGCGTCCAGCGCACCGTACGGGCACGTTGTTTATAATGCTTCGGTCAATAGTATACGTGATATACCGTATAGATGCGTATCGTTCCGTTAACGCCCGCTCATCCTTTCCGATAGGACCCGCACACGGTCAGGAACCTGCGCACCGCATCCGGGTTGGAATAATAGTACAGATGCGGGAACCCCGCGAACATATTCTTTTCGTTATGCATGCATCTCTGCGCCGCTCCGGACGGCTTCACGGAATCGCAGTCCCCGCCGCAGTCGGTGCTGTCCCAGTAATGGAACTCGTGCCCCCTCAGCGTTGTGCCCTTTTCCATCAGTCCGTCGTTCCTCGCGGTCACCGACAGATAGCCGAACTTTGATATCTTCCCCGTTCTGAATGCCTTTCCGCTCACGGCGCCGGCCATTTTACGGTATTCGCCGCCGTTGTCCTCCAATTCGTCGTGCAGATACAGGAATCCGCCGCCCTCGGCCATGCACGGCATCCCGCCGGACACGCATCGCCGTATATCGGTAAGCATTTCGGTGTTCCTGCTTAACGATTCCGCGTACAGCTCCGGATACCCTCCCGGTATGATGATCCCGCTGATGCCCGCGGGAAGGCCTTTGCCGCGCAGCGGTGAGAAATACGTTATCTCGGCGCCCAGCCTTTCCAGAAGCTCGACGTTCTCCTTGTACAGGAAGCAGAAGCACTCGTCCGCGGCGACCGCTACGCGGACTTTCGCCGGAATCCTTTCGATAACGGGCGCATCGTACGCGATGTCCGCGGAGGAGCCCGCGATGCGCACAACGGCGTCAATATCCAGCGTCCTTTCGAGTATCTCCGACAGATCGTTGAGCTTCTCTTTCAGCATGTCCACCTCATGAGGCATCACGAGGCCCATGTGCCTGCTCTCTATGACGAGCTCCTTCACCTTCGGCACGTATCCGATCACTGTGATCCCGGTTTCCTTCTCGATCGTCCCTCTGAGACCTTCGCAGACCTTCTCGGAGGTGTTGTTCAGGATCACGCCTCTGATATTGTTCTTTCTGTAGTCGGCGAAGCCTTTTATCATCGGAACTATCGATGCGGACGCCCCGCGCCCGTTGACAACGAGTATCACCGGAATATCGAGTTCCGACGAAACGTCGTATGAGCTCGCTTCCGTGGACGCTATCCCCATGCCGTCGTAGAACCCCATGACGCCTTCTATCACCGAGATGTCGGAATCTTTCGCGGAACGGCAGAACAGATATCTCGCGGTGTCCCTGCCGGCCATGAACATGTCGATGTTGCCCGACCTTGTCCCGATGACCCTTTCGTGAAACATCGGGTCGATGAAATCGGGACCGCATTTGAATGACGCCACGTTCATCCCGCGGTTCACCAATGCCTGAAGTATCCCGCATGTGATCAGCGTCTTTCCGGAACCGCTTGACGGCGCCGCAAGCATTATTCTCGGGATCCTCATCTCATTCCCTCGCACACCGTTATGTATATCGGGTTCTGGGCGATCATCAGATGAACGTTCTCCGTCGTTCTGGAACGCGAGACGGAGACGCAGATCGTCTCGGTCTCTTTCAACCCGAGCTCCCTGACGCATCTGACGGTCTCGCCGACCGTCTCGAGGGTCACGGAATTGATGACCACGCGTATCCCCGGGTTCTTTTCGGTCAGCAGCTTCAGGATCTTCCTGAGCTGCCCTCCGGAGCCTCCGATGAACGCGTGCGTCGGCGCCGGGAGCTTCTTCAGCGCCGCGGGTGCCTTTCCGCCGATCACCTCCACGTTATCGGCGGCAAAACGCACTTTATTCTTTTGTATCAGTTCCAGCGCGTCCTCCTCCATCTCTATCGCGTAGACCTTTCCGTTCACGGCGACGCGGGCCATCTCGATCGACACGGACCCGCTGCCGGCGCCCACGTCGTATACGACCGAATCATCCTTCAGTTTCAGTTTTGCCACCGTTAACGTACGTATCTCGCTCTTTGTCATCGGGACGTCCCCGCGTATGAACTCCGCGTCCGGTATGCCCATCGGGGATACTGTGTCCGGATCGCCGTTGACCGCAAGCAATACGGACAGATCGCTGAACACCGCGTTCTGCAGTTCGCTCGGATATCCCTTCGTTATCCTCTCGTCCGGGTATCCGAGCTTTTCGCCCACGAAGATATCAATGTCATTCATTTCGTACGTTACCAGCTTTTTGCACAGTGTGTTGATATCGGCGCCTTTGCTGAGCAGCGAGAATACTTTACGGTTCCTTCTGATCTCGCCGACGGTGTTCGGTTCAAGGCCGTGTGCGCTCATCAGACGGGCGTCCTGCCACGGGACCCCGAGTTTCGAGCATAGGTACACGACGGACGATATCCCGCACATCGGGATCACATTCCATTCCGGGTCGGCGCTCTCGATGAGTTTCTTCGCCCCGCTGTAAAATCCGATGTCGCCGGAGAACACCGCCGCGATATCCTCGAATTCGGGATGCTCGCGTATGTATGCGATTATCTTCTCCGATTGGAACTCGTTCAGTGTGTTCCTCCCGCCCAGCGGTGCGATCATCCTCTTCGGGCCGACGATCAGGTCCGCGTTCCGGCATGCCTCCGCGGCCTCGACGGTCATCCCGTCCGGGCTGCCCATGCCCATTCCGATCACCCAGAGGTTCCTTCTTCTCCGTGCGCCGGCGGCGTCCTTTATCTGAAGCCCGAACCTCTCCGACATCTCTCTGACAACGGAATCATACGGCATCCCGTTCTCCGGCGGCCTTCCCACAACGATAACGTTAACGTTGGCCCTTGCGGCCGCGCGCATCTTCTCGTCGAACCCTCCCGGTTCTCCCGAATCCTTCGTTACCATGTGCTCAATGCCGAATTGTCTCATCATCCCGTAGTTGATGTCCTCGTTGAACGGGCCCTGCATGCATATCAGGTTGCGTCCCCTGAAACCGAGCTTCGCGCATTGTTCCGCGACGTCGGGAAGCGAGAGGACACGCGCGAAGATCCGTTTCTCGAAACCGTCTATGGATGTGAACTTCGCCAATTCCTTGCTGCCGGTGGCAACGAGCACGTTCCCGGACGTTCCCTTCAGATATTCGACCGCCGCGTCCACATTCTTCACCGGGACCACGTTCCCCGCACGCATGCCCTCGGGCCTCAGCAGCCGAATATATTCCGTACCGCGCTCCGAGCACGCCTTCCTTATGTTCTCGGAGACGATGATCGCGTACGGATGGGTGGCGTCGATGACGAGCTTTGCCTTTTTCTTTGCGATGAGGCCTTTCATCCCCTCAACGTCCAGCCGCTCGTGCGACACCGTCATGTTCCTGTCCTTCTGTATCAGGCTCTCCCCGTACTCCGTGGCGACGCACAGATGCACCTTCAATCCTTTACCGGATAATAATTCGGAGAGCATCCGTCCTTCCGTGGTCCCTCCGAAGATGATGACGTCGGTCATCGGACATCACCGAACCTTATCACGCGGTCATCCTTCGCGACCGCGACCGTCACGCCGACGCCGCCGACCTTTCTCACGATGATCGTCCCGTTGTCGGATAACGCGATCGCGGACCTTTCGCATACGTTCTCGACGCCTGTTATCGTTTTTACGTAATCGGATGCCGTGAACTCGCCTTTCACCCTCTCAAGCTCCTCCTTTGAGAAGAACGTCATCGGTATATCATATTTTTTGAAGAATTCCAATATCCCGCTCTCGTTCCTTTTCAGGTCGATGCTCCCGCCCGCGCGCACCGCGCGCACCGATATGTCATTCTTCCCGAGCACCTCAAGCACGCGTCCCTCGAACACCGCCGCGTCTATGTCCCTGTGCGACCCGACGCCCAGGGTCATCATCCTCGGGACAAGTCTCAGCGTCCTCTTGAACGGGTTCGGCGAGACGGACGCGGTTATGTATATCCCTGTGTCCCCGGCGTCCGCGTACGTGACGCCCTCGGGGAGATCGCCCTCTATCCTGACGTCCGACATCATGTGAACGGGTTTTCCCTCAAGCAGCCTTGCCGATATCTGTTTCACCATCGCCACGTTATCGATATGCATATCGTTCTCCGCCGCGAATACGTCGACGGCGAACACATCGTTAAGGTCGGTCGCCGTTGTGATCACGACGTTGCCGCCGATCGCCGCACCTATCTCGGCGGCCAGCCTGTTCGCGCCTCCGATGTGCCCCGAGAGTATCGGTATTATGTTCCTTCCCAGCTCGTCGGCCACTATTACCGCAGGGTCCGTCGATTTGTCCCTGACATACGGTGCGATGTACCTTACCGCGATGCCGGCGGCGCCGATGAATATTATCGCGCCGCACTCTTTGAACGATCCAGCGGTCCATTCCTTCATCGATACCACGGGCTCCGCGCCGTGCTTCTCGCCGGTCGTCTTCGCGAACCGTGAGCATTCGTGGCCGTTCAGTTCCTTGGAGATCCTTTCCGCCAGGGCGCATCCCCTCGAACTGAATGCGATGATGCCGATCCTCATGCCTCTTCCCCTATTGCCTTGATCATCTCTTCCGCGTTATCGGTCCTGCACAATTCCCCGAGGACCGATGAGAACACTATCGCGCCGGTCGTTATCTTCCCGCGCACCCTGCTGTCGATGTGGAACGCGATCCTTTTTATCAGGATGTTCATCGATTCCTTCAGTTTTCTCGCCTCGGCCATTCTTTGGAGCGCATCCTCCGTTGTCGGAGATGCCATTATCTTCATGAGATCGATATTCTTCACGCCCGCCTCCAATGCGCACGATCCGAGTATCTCCATCCTGCAGTCCCCGCACCGGGAATGCGTGTTCATTATCCCGCCGGCGAGCTTGACCATCTTTCCGATGTTGCCGACGAGCAATATGCCTTCGGCGCCGAACTCGGCCGCCGAGTCCAACGCTTCGCCGACGAAGTTGCTGCATTTGATCGCATCGTCCTCATGGATGCCCGGGAACGACGAGATGAAATCCTTTCCGTAATTCCCCGGAACGATAAGCAGATATTTCGCCCCGGACGCCAGACGGACGTGCATCTCCACCCTCGTCGTGTCTATGATCGCCTTTTCGCTCATCGGTTCCACGATGCCGCTCGTCCCGAGGACGGATATACCGCCGATTATTCCCAAACGCGGGTTGAACGTCCTCTTTGCGAGCTCTTCGCCGTCAGGCACCGATATTATGACGTTCACGCCCTTCCGATACCCGTGCGCTTCGCACACCTCCGTCACGGAATGCGATATCATTTCCCTCGGAACGCGGTTTATCGCCGCGTTGCCTACGGGCTGATCGAGGCCGTTCTTCGTTACCCTTCCTACGCCCTTCCCGCCGTCGATGCTTATTCCGTTCCCGGATAACGATACGGCGGAGTATATCAGC